>CAZPTW010000001.1:0-27127 GCA_964589235.1 uncultured Smithella sp.
TCAAAGAAAAAAGTCGGTTGCCTTTGATTCTCGGAGGCGGATTTCGGACGCTCGCCGCTATCCAGAACGCCCTAAACGAGAACGTTTGCGATTTCATCGCCATGGCCCGTCCGTTCATCCGGGAGCCGGGTTTGATCAAGCGGTGGAAGCGAGGTGATATGCGGCCCTCTTTGTGCGTTTCAGACAATCTATGCTTTCAGCCGGTTCGGGCCGGGAAAGGGCTTTACTGTCTGACCGCGGTGAAGGAAAAGAAAAAAGTGAGGGGACAGGCCATGTCTTCGGCGTCGCCTGAGGAGAATTGTCCAGACGCGGGTTGATTATTTCCGAAAAAGGGCTTCCAGTTTGTCTTTGGGGGATGTTCCGCTTCGCCCGGCGGCGGCGGAGGTGGTCTCCTTGAAACGAAAAAAGTCGCAGAAGTTGGCGCGGTTTTTTTCCAAAACTCTCTCGGCTTGCGACTCCCGGCAGTCGTTGTATGCGCCTCGTTCGAAAAAGACACAGTTGAAACAACAATGCAGATCGGCTCCGCAGAAAGGGCAGAGATCCCGTCTGCCGATCCGCAGGTCGATGGGTATCTCTTTTTGGCAGGCGGCGCAAATCTTCATGGGAAAAACCTTACAGGGGGATCAGCCGATTTGTCAAGCGCCGAAGGATGATGGCGGGGAGGTTGTCTCATTAGAACGTGAAAATGGTCATCGGATATGATATGACGGTGACCATTCCGGAGGTTCACATGGCTGATAAATCGAAGCTGGGGATGGAGTTTCCACCTTATTCCATCAAGGTCGAAAAAAACAAAATCGCGGAATTCGCGGCGGCGGTGGCGCAAAAGGACGACATCGAAACCATCCGCGATATTTACCGAGACGAGGAAGCCGCCCGGCGGGCCGGGTATGAAAGTATTCCCATCCCTCCGACTTTCCCGACGAGTTTCGTCTTTTGGACCGGCGGCGGCCTTTTAGGGACGGTCAACGGCGTGGGCGCGGATTTGAGCCGTCTTTTGCACAGCGAAGAAGAATATGAGTACTTCGCGCCGATCTGTGCCGGCGATATTCTGACCCGTAAAATGAAAGTCGTCGAGATGTACGATCGAGGGAAGAAAGAGCGGAAAGGCTGGTATGCGGAAATCACGGTTCTGCAGACGGATGTGATCAATCAGCGCGGGGAACTCGTGATGCGGGCCCGCACAACGTTTATCGAAAGGTAGATCAAAACGATGTCCATCGACTTCGATCATATTCAGGTCGGCGATGAAATGCCGCCCTACACATCGGCGCCGATCACCCGGACCCATTTGGTTCGATATGCCGGAGCCTCGGGCGATTTCAACCCGTTGCATCATGACGAAACCTTTGCCCGCTCCATCGGGTTAAACGGTGTCATCTCTCACGGCATGTTCATCATGGGGATCGCCGGCGAAGCCATTACCCGCTGGATCGACAACAAGAATCTTCGGAAATTTTCCGTGCATTTCCTGAGCATGACCGAACCGGTGAACATGGATGACTATGAAAACACCAAAGACCGGGCCACCATCACCGTCACCGGCAGAGTGGTCCAAAAGTATGAAGAAGACGGGGAAAAAAGAATTCGCTGCGACATCATCGCCCAGGACGGCCACGGCAGTCGCAAGCTCAGCGGTTCCTTTATCGCGCGCGTGGGGTGACCCTTTCTTCTTTAACGAGCTTACGGATTGTTTATGAAAGCCAAGATTTTGGTGATTGATGATGATGCGATCGCTTGTGAATTTCTTCAGGAAGTTCTTCAGCGCGAAGGGTATGGCGTAAACACCTACACCTCGGCGACTGCCGCCCTCGAACAGGACTTGTCCGATTACGATCTTCTCATGTCGGACATCCGCATGCCCGGCATGGATGGTCTTCAGTTCTTGAGTGAAGTTCAAAAAAAATGGCCCAACCTCCCTGTGATTTTGATGACGGCCTATGGCTCGCTGGAAACCACGATGGAGGCTTTGAGTCTCGGCGCTTGGGATTACATCAGCAAACCTTTCTCTCCGGAGGATTGCCGTGCGCTCGTCAAAAAAGTGCTGGAGGTCCGCGAATTACGAAGACGGCGGATGAATCTTCAGATGGAAACGACCGAGTCGGCGAAACTGATCGGTTCCTCGGCGACGATGGTGGAGTTCTACAAACAGATCGCCCGCGTGGCGGATTCGCAGGCCAGTGTCCTCATCGAAGGCGAAAGCGGCACAGGAAAGGAGCTGACGGCCCGTTCCCTGCACTCCATGTCGTCGCGACGCCACAAGCCTTTTGTCGTGGTCCATTGCGGCGCGATCCCCGATAATCTCCTGGAATCGGAACTCTTTGGCTACGAGAAGGGGTCGTTTACCGGCGCCGATCACCAACACATCGGGCTGATCGAATCGGCCGAGGGCGGCACAATTTTTCTTGACGAGATCACGGAGATGTCAACGGCGTTGCAAAGCAAGCTTTTGCGGTTTATGCAAGACGGGGAAGTGCGTCGGATCGGTGGACATGACGTTCGGCACGTTGCGGTTCGCGTCGCTGCGGCCGCCAACAAGAATATCGATGAGGAGGTTGCCGCCGGCCGCTTTCGCTTGGATCTGCTCTACCGTTTCATCGTCAGGCTGCGCATCCCCCCCCTGCGCGACCGGCGGGAAGATATTCCTCTGCTCATCGAAGCGCTGCTGAAAAAACAGGGATATTCCGGCGTGCGCGTTTCTCCGGAAGCGATGGAACTTTTGATGAGCTATGACTGGCCGGGCAATGTGCGCGAGCTGGAAAATGTCTTGCAGCAGACGCTCCTTTTGTCTCCCTTCGTCGTGATTCTTCCGGAGAATCTGCCGGAACGCATCCGCGAGAAAGCCGCCGCTCGAAAAACGCCAAGCCCATCCGATATGACGCCGCTTGAAGAAGCGCAGCGGGATCAAATTCTCCAAACGCTCAAAGCGACAGCCTGGAATCAGTCGAAAGCGGCCGAAATCCTGGGCATCGACCGGAAAACCTTGCGTATGAAGATTCGACGATACCATCTCTTAGACGAAAAATAAACGAAGCGCTCCGCAGGGCCTCTCAGGTGACCTTTTCGCCCGCCATTCGAAGAGACAGCATGACCGTGGTGCCCCGTCCCGGTGTGCTTTGGATATCCAGATGTCCGCCGTGCGCCTTGACGATGTCGCGGACGATCGCAAGCCCCAGGCCCCTTAGACCCTCATCCTTGTGCGAACTGAAGAAAGGCTCGCAGACTTTTTTCAGTTCTTCGGCGGAAATGCCTTGCCCCGTGTCTTCGATCGATATGTGAATCATTTTTTGCTCGACATCGTCCTGGGCCGAAAGTGTTATTTTCCCGCCGTCGGGCATGGCTTCGATGGAATTCTGGATGATGTTGAAAAGAGCGGTTTGGATTCGGTAGCGGTCGGCGTAAAGATGGGCCCGCGAGTTTTCGGTTTTGACCTGAAGGGATACACGGCCGTTTTGCGTAAGCGGTTCGACCAGCGGCAGGGTTTCGCTTAAAATTTGTTGGATGGTCATCGATTCGAAATGAGGTTCGGGAAGACGCGTCGCCTTGCGCACGTTTTGAATGACCCGATCGAGCCTTTCTGTTTGGAGAACGATCAAATGCAGTTTATGCGAAACATCCGGCGGCCAGCCTTCCCGCTCCAACATCAGTTTGGCCAACCCCGCGATGGAATGAAGGGGGGTGCCCAGGTCGTGCGCAAGGTTGGCCGTCAGGTGGCCCAGGGCTGTCAACTGCTTGAGATCGTCGACTTGTTTTTGAAGTTGGACGACTTTCAGCGTTTCTTCGCGCACACGGTCCTCTAGATGACGCGTCAAGTCGAGGTTATGCGCCATGACCTGTTGAATGGCTTCCGCCATCTGATTGAAATGGTCGGCCAGTTGGCCCCACTCGTCGTTTCGGTGGATGGGAATGCGTTCCACATATTTTCCTTTTTGAAACGCGTCAATGCTGCCGATGATGGCATGGAGCGGGCGACCGATCATAAAGCCGTAACTGGCGAGCATCAACATGAGAATCACCAGAAGAAGCCCGGCGCTGCTGACGATCAACAACCGGTTGGCGCGAACCATGATTTCCTTGTTGCTTCGCGAAAAGGCGATAATGCCGACGATCACCCGGGAATCTTTCGCGCTGTCCTCGGAAACCGGATAAAGCAACCCCAAAGAGGGCCCACCGTCGGTGTCGAGTTGAACATAGCGGGATTTGCCTTTGCGGCCGACTTGGGCGACCAGGGCATCGGGCCACTCGTACTGGATGCGGCTGGCACCGGCGACATAGTTGACCGCATTCCGGCGCGCGTCGAAAATGTCGATGCGCGCCAGACGGACATCGGATTGAATATGGTCCTTCAAGGCGGAATCGAGGGCGGCCAGACCCTGGCGAGTCGGGAAGTGCAGATAGAAGGTGCTCACCGTATCTGCGACCCCTTCCAGCCGCTTGACTTGTTGATCCACCAATATGTTCTCCAGGGCGGTAAGCTGGATCAGTCCCCATGCGGCCATGGTGACGGCCAATCCCAAGACGGTGAGGGCGACCAGTTTGACGCGAACCGTGAGGCTGTTGTAGAAATGAATGATTTTTTTAAAAAAAAGCGTCAACATATGGTATGGCCTATATCAAAAAGGAACCGTTTTGACCACGATGAGTTTGGGGTCAAGCTCGGGGAGCGTGTCAAACCAGCATAAAAAAAAGGACGGGTCAAGGCCCGTCCTTTTTTCAAGAACCTAAGTTTGGTCAAACTTATTTCTTTTCAGCCGGAGCAGCTTCTTTCTTTTCTTCAGCCTTCTTCTCTTCGGCTTTCTTTGCTTTGGCTTTCTTTACTTTCTTTTCTGCTTTCTTTTCGGCTTTCTTGTCATCGGCCTTCTTGTCGTCAGCCTTCACGTCGGTCGCGGCGGGTTTATCGGCCGGAGCGGCTGCCTTGGGGGCATCGGCTGCGATCGCGGTCATGGACAGTGCGAAAACAAATGCAACAACTAACAATACTAAACGCTTCATCTTTGAAATCCTCCTTCGTTAAATAGTTTTTAAACAACCCTTACGATGAATTTAAGGGACTCCACCTTTAAAAAAACAGGCCGCCTACTTTGATTCAGAGGCCGGTTTCTCTTCGCCGTTTTTGACGCCGTTTTTAATGGTCGGCTTCTGCGCGGGGAGTTTCACCACTCGCGACGCCGTCATTTTTCCTTCCTTGAGGCTATAATCGATCTTGACCAAGTCTCCTACCGAAATTCCGTCCACCGCGTGTTCCAATGCGAATTCCATTTTCTCCGCATTGCCCTTGATGCTTCTTTCGATGACCACGGCTTTGTCGGAAATGTTGATCACCTTTCCACGGGCGTTCATTTTGGCCGCTTTGACGACAACCTGTTTTGACTGAGCCTTTGGGTTTGCTTCCTTTAAAGTGGTATCTGCAGCCAATGTCCACGCAACCACCATAAAGAGGATGCCAGCCACGCAAACCAAAGTCTTTTTCGTCATTGGCGATCTCCCGATCTTTTATGCTTGGGGATCAGCAAACTATGTGCCACATTATTTGTTTGAAAAAAAATTCTAATAGTTTGAAATTACAATCAATTATTCTCATCCACGGCTTACGCCTGCATATGGAGGCCGCGTATTGGGGAATATCTCCTCAGGGCATGGGGAATAATTCTTCACGATCCGTGTCGTCCCGGTTTGAATTTCCGATAGAGGCGGCACTGCCAAAAAAAGAACAATGAAGGAAGACCACCCAACTTCAATAGTTTTTTCGCCGTATTGAAGAGTTCTTTTTGAAGCGGGACTTTCTCGTCCGCCAGATAAATGCTCAAAAGCCCCTGATTGACCAACCGGTGAAAACGCGCGTTGGGCAGATGGGCGACACTGGCTTGTGCCTCTCGATAGAAGAAAGACAAACGCTTGAGGAGAGACTCACGGTCTGGATAGAAAGCGCAAAAATTGAGATCCGCCGCCTGCCGGTCTTCCTCCTGATCGATCAGGTAATCCAGGAGAATATGCAGTCCCTGAACCCAGGGGAAATAGGCCCTTTTGAGGTCTTCGACCAGCCGGTCGGTGGTCGCGGGTTGAAAAAGGGTCGAAACAATGCAGAAGATCCCCAGCGTGGACCCCGCGCAGGCGGCAAATTCATACCAGGCCATCGGGGGAATCTTCTTCTCATGCTGGGCAAACCATGCCTGGAGACGTGGCAGTCGATCTTGCCGGCGAACGTGCTTGTGAACCTGCAGATCGATGTACAGTCGGGCGAGTTCCAGAAGGGCGTCGTTGCCTCCGCGATCGCTTGGCCGTTGTGTCAGCACATTTTGGCAGGTCTTAACGAGTTGGGCGATATAACCTCCATCCTCCCGTTCCCGGCGATGACGGTAATAAGCGGTGATGGGCGCCCCGGGGCTCAGCGCCTGCAGGACGGATTCGTGCAGGGCGAGGAAATCTTCCGGGTCTTGCGACGTGCCGCGGTCGCAAAGATTGTCCAGATAATCGCAGAGGGTTTGATAGGCGACAATGAATTCAACGGCGGTTCGATACGATGTGTCGGCCAGAAGGCCGAAAAGCGCGCCGCCTTCGCAGTGGAACGTTTTGGTCTCCAGACTGTCTTGGGCCTGGCGGCGCAATTCCGGGTCGGGAATGGATCGGGCTTTTTGCCTCCAATGCCGGAGAAAGGCATGGGTGGCCGGTCGGACCTTGAAAAACACTTGCGCGGTCAGGGAAAGAAGATTCGTCGGCACTTGCAAGGGGCGCTCCTTCAATATCGGGAAAATCGCGGCCCTTTTATCACAGGCGGATGTAGATTCCAAGACGATTGGGGATTCGTGATTGACCGATTTTGCCGGTCTATGATACCCATCCGGCATGATGAATCCGGAGACACACCAAGACGCCGACGTTATCGTCGTCGGGGCGGGCGCGTCAGGGATGATGGCCGCGGGCCGCGCGGCGGAGTGCGGGGCCCGTGTCTTGCTTTTGGAAAAAATGGATACCGCCGGGAAAAAAATTCTGGTGAGCGGCAAGACGCGTTGTAATCTGACCAATACCGCCGATCTGAAAAAGTTTATCTCGATGTACGGCCCCAACGGGCGTTTTTTGTACAGCGCCTTTTCCCGTTTCTTCCGGCCGGAGCTTTTGGATTTTCTCGGACGTTATGGTGTGGCCACAAAGACAGAACGCGGTGGACGGGTTTTTCCCGTTTCGGATAACGCACGCGATGTGGTGCGCGCTTTTCGAAATTATTTGGAGGACCATTTTGTTCATGTGGTCTATCAGGCCGGTGTTCAAGCGGTTACGCTCGAGACAAAGGCGGGTTTTCGGCTCCAAACTCAAAAAAAAATCTATCGCGCCCCCGTTTTGATTTTGGCGACCGGAGGCGCTTCCTGGCCGAAAACCGGTTCCACCGGCGATGGATACGCCTTTGCCGAATCCCTGGGGCACACACTGGTCGAGCTCAAACCGGCGCTTGTGCCTCTGATTGTCGAGGAACGGACGCTTGCGAAATCTCTGCAGGATGTCGTGTTGCGCAACGTGCGCGCGACGGCGTTTCGGGGGACGGCCTCTAGTGTCGATGTCGCTTGGATCCCCGCTTTGACTTACGGCCGCGGAGAAAAAAAGACACCCCGCCCGCCCGTGATTGAAAGTCGTTTGGGCGAGATGCTCTTTACGCACTTTGGACTGGGGGGGCCGATGATTCTGCAATTGAGTCTCGCGGTGGTTCAAGCGCTTCGGGAAGGTCCCGTGTCCATTCTTATCGATCTGAAGCCCGCCGTGCCCCGGCAAGAGCTTCGCAAACGGCTGATGTCGGATCTAAACCAATTCGGCAAGCGCCCGATATCAATCATTCTCAAAGACTATTTGCCGTCGAAAATGATTTTCCCCTTGACGGTTTTGGCAAAAGTCGATCCGTCAAAGCCCGCCCATCAAATCAGCGCCGCCGAGCGTGAAAAGCTGCTCGACGTGCTTAAAGCATTAAGATTCAACATTCAATCGTCTCTTCCGCTGGCTCAGGCCATTGTGACGGCAGGCGGCGTTGCCCTCGACGAGATCGATCCGCGGACTCTGGCCTCCAAAAAGGTTTCCGGTCTTTTCTTTTGCGGGGAGATCCTGGATCTCGACGCGGACACGGGAGGATATAATCTCCAGGCCGCTTTCTCCACGGGATATGTCGCAGGTGAAAGCGCCGCGCGCTATCTTCAGTCGTGATTCCATGAGGGTCATTTATGTTGATCCGGCATGCGACAGGTGTCGGCTGGATACGTTTCCCTGACGAACGTGCTGGCGAGAAAGGCCAAAAACAAACTAAGCAGTCCGATCTGGAATAAAGACGAATAAGCCGTCACGCCGTACGGGCCGCCCGTAGGGCCTGCGGCATCCAGAAACCAGCCTGCAAGCGGTTGCCCCAGCGCGGCGCCGGCAAAGGGGAAAATATTGAGAACACCGGTGGCGGTCCCCGATATCCGCAAAGGAAAAGAATCCTTCATCGCCGCGTAACCCACAACCACCAAGCTCGACAGCGAAAAATTGAACAGAAAGCACCAAACGAAAAGCTCCGCTTTGGAAAACCCGCCTGTAAAAAAGGCCATTGGGGCGAAAACACAGCATCCGGCGGCATGGCTCAACATCAAGACCTTTTTTCGGGAGCGGAAAACCCGATGCGAAAGCCAGCTCATAAACGGCGCGCCGGTGATGATGCCCACGGCCATCGTCGACAGCACCGTTCCCGCTTGGGTGCGGGACATGCCGTAGACGTGCATCAAAAAGGGGCCTCCCCACAAACCGGTGAAGGTCAAGAGGACCATGGACCCGAAAAAACTGCAAAGCGCCGTCGGCCAGAAATGCCCGCTTTTGAGCACCATCCACATCCCTTCCAAGGCTCCGATGGCGCGTGTGTCTTCTTCCCCTGCGGGACATGCGCCGACCGGCGGGAATCCCGCGGATTCGGGGGTGTCCCGGACCACAAGCCAGATGAGGGCCGAAAGGGCGAACGTCACCCCTCCGATGAGGATCATGCTGCCTCGCCAGGTTAAGGCGTCGGATAGAAGGGCCAGGGGGGTGGAGGCGGTGTATGCGCCCAAGCCGCCCAGCGACATTAGAAAACCGCTCATCCGTGAAAACCGGTGGCGTTCAAACCAATGCGTCAGGATTTTGAGCGTCGGCACGAAAACCATGGCCGCCCCCAGCCCGACGAGCACCCGCGCGGTGATCGCCTGGCCGACAGTGGACGCAAGGCCCAAGGCAATGGATCCGGCCGCGCCCAGGAGGAAAAATGCGGCAATGGATCGCCTCGGTCCCCACGAATCGGCTAAAAGACCCGCAGGGATTTGCATCAGACCGTAAGGATAGAAATAGGCGGAGGCGAGAAGCCCCATCAGCGCGCCGCCGGTTTTCAAATCGTTCATCATGTCGACGGCGACGACCGCCGGGGCCAGACGGTGAAAAAAAACCAATAGATACGCGGTGCCCAGCAGGATAAAGATCAAGAAACGGTAACGGTCGAAGGTCATGGCCTCACAATTCGGGGGCGCCCGACGGAATCAGGCAGGCAAAGACCAGAAGCTCGTCGCCGGTATTGCGAATCTGGTGTTCCTCGTCGCGGGGGACAAATACGACCGTTCGGGCGGAGACTTTCCGCCAGCTTCCGTCTGCGTAGAGTTCTCCTTGGCCTGCGTGGAAAAAGATTTCATGTTCCCAAGGATGGGCATGCTTGGGGGTATATCCACCCGGCGAGATTTCAAAAATCCGCATGCAGAAGCGCGAAGCGCCGTCTGCCTGTCCGATGACCACGCGGGCGGTGATCCCGCGGGCGGCGTCATGATCGATCCGGGTCGGTGTGACGGAGGGATAATCGATGATTTTCATGCGAGGCTCCTTTCAGGTCAAACGGTCAACGCCGCGAGCACTTCGGAAAGCGTGGGATGGGGAAGCACCCAGGTCCGCAGCTGCTTTCGGGACATCCGATTGGCGACGGCAAGTGAAAGCGGCGCAATGAGATCACCTGCCCCATCGCCGACAATCGTGGCACCGATCAGAACATCTTCCGAAAAAACGGCCTTGACAAACCCTTGGGCCGTCAATTCGGTCCGCGCCATGATGTTGGCGCTGTATGGGGATTTCGAGATATCGAGGGGAAGGCCTTCCTTCCGGGCTCGTCTTTCGGTGTATCCGACTCTCGCGATCGGGGGGTGGCTGTACACGACGGACGGAATGGCGATTTCGTCATAGGGGAGAGTTTGAATCCCGAACATATCGGCCACCGCGATTTTTGCCTGGACTTGGGCCCGATGGGCAAGCATCATCCCGCCGGTCGCGTCTCCAACGGCGTAAACGCCTGGGACATTCGTCCTCATTTTTTCATCCACTTGAATCCCGGTCTGCGTGTAATGAAGCCCCAAACGATCGAGTTCTTCAATGGGCAAAAGCGGGAGGCGGCCTGTGCACAAGAGGGCGCATTCGGCGCGGATCTCCATCGTCTCTCCGTTTTTTTGAGCCTGCATCACCACGCCTTCGGCCGATTCCTTGAGGCTCATCATTTTGGTCGAGGTGTGAACGGAAATGCCCAACCGCTCAAGCTCCTGGTGGAGAAGCTTGGCGGCTTCATCGTCCTCCATCGGCAAAATCCCATCCAACCATTCCACGAGAATAATTTTTACGCCCAATTCCGCAAAAAAAGTGGCGAACTCCACGCCGATGAAACTGCCCCCGATGACGATCATGGATGCAGGCGGGGTGGCTATGTGGAGAATGTCATCTGAGGTCATGATCTTCGGCGAGGGGAAAAGGCCCGGCAGAATTTGCGGCACGGCGCCCCAGGCAATCAAAAGACGGTCTGCGGATACTTGCTGCGTCTGTCCGTCGGCGTCGGTCAGTCGAATGTCACCGGCCGAGAGAATTTCCGCCGTCTTCCGCCGGATGTCGACGCCCGCGTCGTGGAGAATCTTCTGCGCCCCGAGCGCGGCGATCTTGACGGTCGAATCGCGATGCTTTTTCATGGCGGCGAAATCATAGGAGGTCTCCGTCATTTGGACGCCCAGGCGTTTGAATTTTTTTAAATCCGTGTAAAATCGACTGCATGTCAAAAGCGCCTTGGTGGGGATGCATCCCTTGTGCGTACAGGTGCCACCCCAGCCCTCTTTTTCGACAATCAATACTTTCTTTTGAAGAGACGCCGCCTTCTGGGCTGCCTCAAGCCCCCCGGGCCCCCCCCCGATGACCACCAGATCAAAGTGATCGGACATGCCGTTTTCCTCCTTTTCACTATGTCTACCACAGGGATGCGATGTCCGTAAAAGAAATTCTTTGAATGCTCAAGGATCAAAGGAAAACAGCCGATAGACGCATATGGAAGAGAAGGAAAGGGGGATGCTGGGGAGTCATGATGATCACTCCGATTTCAAATAGCGGATATCATGATGCTCCGCTCGGGATAAGGGGGGAAACCGCACCGGTGAAGGCCTCCACCCAGCCGGATCAATCCGGCTTGTTTCCCGGCGAGTGTCGGACCTGACACAACAGGAAGTACGTGGATCGGTCCAATGATCCATCCGTTTCTTTTCAGACGCCGACCCATCTCTCTCCGGGGGAAGCGGCGTTGGCCGTCTTAGCCCATGAAAACGAGCATGTCGCCCATAATTCCAGAAAAGCC
The DNA here is from genome assembly GCA_964589235.1 of uncultured Smithella sp. Lineage (GTDB taxonomy): Bacteria > Desulfobacterota > Syntrophia > Syntrophales > Smithellaceae > UBA8904. Next base: position 11,624 of record CAZPTW010000001.1, read on the forward strand.
GAAGAAAAAGGAATGGTTGCACATTCGACCGTCACCATTCAATACGGCATTTGTCCGGAATGTGGTCGGATTTATGTGGCAGGCGGCACAACGCGAACATCCTACACCCCCAAACAAGAGTCAGCCGATTCGGGGGTGGGAGAAAACATCAATACCTTCGCTTGATTTCAACCCCCATTCAAAACTTGTCATCCCCGCGGATATCTGATAGCGTTGACGCCGCGATGAAGGATATTCTAACCGTTTCACAACTAAACGATAACATTAAAACTTTCCTCGAGGAAGCTTTCGGCGTCCTTTGGGTGGAAGGCGAGGTTTCCAATGTGCGGCGGCCAGGCTCGGGCCATACCTACTTTACCCTCAAAGACGAAAAGAGCCAGATTCGAGCCGTTTTTTTCCGTCAGTATCGTTTCGGCCAAGCCCGGTCTATGTTCGAACTGGAAGACGGCATGAAAATCATTTGTCGCGCTAAGCTTTCCGCATATGTGCCACGGGGGGAATATCAATTGATCGTGGAAACGGTGGAGCCCCAGGGGTTGGGAGCGTTGCAACGAGCGTTTGAACAACTCAAAGCCAAGCTCGCTGCGGAGGGCCTCTTCGATGCAAGCCGGAAAAAAAGGCTGCCCTATCTGCCCGCGTGTATCGGGGTTGTCACGTCGCCCACCGGCGCGGTGATTCGTGATATTTTGAATGTCACAAAACGACGTTTTCCGTCCGTCGATCTTTTGATCGCCCCCGCGAGGGTCCAGGGAACGGAGGCGGCAGGCGAAATCATCGCGGCCCTCAGGCATCTTCAAGCGGACGGACGATCCGACGTCATCATCCTTGCGCGTGGGGGCGGGTCCTTGGAGGATTTGGCGCCATTCAACGACGAGTCGCTGGCGCGGGAAATCGCCCGCTCACGGGTTCCAATCGTCTCCGCCATTGGCCATGAAACCGATTTTACGATTTGTGATTTTGTCGCCGATCTCCGGGCGCCGACACCCTCGGCGGCGGCGGAACTGGTATTGCCGCTTCGCTCGGCTCTTGTCGCTCAGCTGCAAACACATCATGAACGGCTTTGGGCCGCGCAACGCCGGCAGATCAGCCGCTATCGGGAACGGCTGGCGTCGATCGAGCGCCGCTTTCGGGATCCAAAGCGTTTTTTGGCCGATCAAGCGATTCACCTGGATGACTTGCGGGAGAGGCTTCACCGCGCCGTTGGGCAGGTTGCGGCCGGTTTGAAAAATCGTCTGAAGACCGTGGAAATCGCATTGCAAAACCGTCATCCCGGACGGATGATCCGGGAAAAAAAAATGTGCCTTGATCGTCTGGAACAAAGGATCATCACAAGCTGGCGGTATCATCTGGAAGGCCGTCGACGGCAATTGGATAAAAACGCGGCTCTGATCGAGAGCCTCAGTCCTTTGTCCGTTTTGAAACGGGGCTACAGCATCACCAGGCGACAGCCCGCAGGCGAGATTGTCAGGCAAGCCGACCGATTGACAGCCGGCGAAAGAATCGATATTCAGCTGGCCCAGGGCCGACTGGAAGCCAAAGTGGAAAAAATCAGCAGCGGATAGACACCGGGGGATGGAATCTTGAAAAATGTCGGAGAAATAAGGATGGCCAAAGAAAAATTTGAAGACGCTTTGGAGAAGCTGGAAAATATCGTCAAAGCCATGGAGGCAGGTGATTTGTCGCTGGATGCCGCGCTGAAATCTTTCGAGGAAGGCATCCGGCTGATCCGTATTTGCCAGGCCAAACTCGACGAAAGTGAAAGACGGGTCGAACAGTTGCTGGCGAAAGAGAACGCTCTCGAGACCAAACCTTTTCAGGATGATGACGCCGATGGATCATGATGCCTTTCTCGACGCCTATCTCAAAGACAGGCAGAAATTGGTGGAAGAAGCGCTGGTGCAGTACCTTCCGGATGAGGACACGCCGCCTCAGGATTTAAACACCGCGGCGCACTACAGCGTGTTTGCCGGCGGGAAACGCATTCGGCCGATTCTATGCTTGGCCGCCTGTGAAGCCTGCGGCGGCGATATCCAAAACGCCATGCCGGTCGCCTGCGCGCTGGAGCTGATTCATACCTACTCGCTGATCCACGACGATTTGCCGGCGATGGACAACGACGATTTCCGGCGCGGCAAACCCACCTGCCATAAGGTCTTTGGAGAAGCGCTGGCGATTTTGGCCGGGGACGCCCTTTTAACGGAAGCGTTTGTGCTTTTGTCTCGGCCGGATAAAATCCGCATTCCGGCCGAAAGGAGGCTTGCCTTGATTTCGGAAATCGCCGTGGCGGCGGGTTTCGTCGGGATGGTCGGCGGGCAGGCGATGGATATCCGCGCGGAAAAGATCGAGCCGGATTTCGAGGGACTCCAAGACATGCACCGTCGCAAAACCGGCGCCTTGATTGCCGCATCGGTCAAAACCGGCGCCATGGTTGCCGGAGCCGGCCTTCAAAAATTGTCCGCCTTGGCCTCCTATGGAGGTCACATCGGTATCGCCTTTCAGATTGCCGATGACATCCTGAATGTGGAAGGCAACGCCAAGATCATGGGCAAAGAAACCGGCAGCGACATCGTCCGCGGAAAATCCACCTACCCGTCCATTCTGGGCATGGAGGCGGCAAAGGCCAAGCTGGCGGGACACGTCGAGTCGGCGCTTGCCGCGCTTGAACCGTTTGATGCGCGTGCCCTGCCGCTTCGCGTGCTGGCCCGTTTCATCATGGACCGAAAATCCTGAACCCTTGATAAAGACGCATGAAACCTTTGGAAATTGCCAATTATCCCATATTGCCGATGGTCGACGACCCATCGGATATCCGTAAACTCAGCATTCCTGAGCTCAACCGCCTGGCCGAGGACATCCGCAGGCTGATTATCCACACCACGGCGGAAACAGGCGGCCATCTGGCCTCATCGCTGGGCGTCGTCGAACTGACGATCGCCCTGCACTATGTCTTCAACACGCCTTCCGATAAACTGATCTGGGATGTCGGCCATCAATCTTACGCCCATAAAATACTCACCGGGCGCAAGGACCGGTTTTCCACGTTGCGCCGGCAGGGTGGAATAAGCGGATTTCCGAAACGGGAGGAAAGCCCTTACGACACCTTCAACACCGGCCACAGCGGGACGTCCATAGCGGCGGCCGCAGGGTTTGCCGAAGCACAGTGCCTCAAAGGCGGCCATGACAAAGCGATCGCGGTGATCGGCGACGGGTCCATGACCACCGGCATGGCGTTTGAGGGACTCAATTGGGCGGGGGACCGAGACAAAGATTTGATCATTGTCCTCAATGACAATGAGATGTCCATCTCCCCCAATGTCGGGGCGATGTCGTCGTACCTCAACCGAATCATGACCGGCGACCGCGTGACGAAGCTCAAAGCGGAATTGAAGGCTTTTCTCAAGAGCATCCCGAGCATCGGTGAGCAAATTTTCAAGTTTTCCAAGCAAATTGAGGAATCGCTGAAAACCTTCGTCGTGCCCGGTGCGCTGTTCGAGGAGTTGGGGTTTACTTACATCGGACCTCTGGAAGGCCATCGGTTGGACTATCTCATCAAGAATTTGGAAAACGTCAAAAAGCAAAAAGGGCCGGTGCTGGTTCATGTCGTGACGCAAAAGGGACGCGGTTATAAATTTGCCGAAGAAAATTCGCCCACCTATCACGGCATCGCGCCGTTTGACGTGGAGACGGGCCGGACACTTCCCTCCTTGGGAAGCGCCCCGACGTATACGGAAATTTTCGGTCGGACGATGGTGGAGATGGCAATCGACAATCCACGCCTTGTCGCGATCACCGCCGCGATGTGCGAAGGGACCGGTTTGGAAAAGTTTCGCCAAGCCTTTCCCCGGAGGTTTTACGACGTCGGTATTGCCGAACAACTCGCGGTGACGTTCGCGGCCGGATTGGCCGTCGAGGGGTTTCTGCCGGTGGTGGCGATTTATTCCACCTTTTTGCAGCGCGCCTATGATCAGATTTTGCACGATGTCTGCCTGCAGAAGCTTCCGGTCATTTTTGCCGTCGACCGGTCGGGCTTTGTCGGGGAGGACGGCGCGACCCACCAGGGGCTTTTCGATTTTTCCTATCTTCGCAATCTACCGAATCTCATCATGATGGCCCCCAAGGATGAAAACGAGCTGCGCCATATGCTCAAAACAGCCGAAAATTTGAACGCCCCCGTATCCATCCGCTATCCACGGGGCCGAGGGGTTGGCGTGACGCTGGATCCTTTCCTGGCGCCCCTGCCCATGGGCCGGGGGGAAGTGTTACGGGACGGCGCGGACCTGGCCGTGATCGCCGCGGGCTCGACCGTTCATCCCGCCCTCGCGGCGGCCGATGGCTTGGCGACGGAAGGCCTAGACGTCTGCGTGATCAACGCCCGCTTTATCAAACCCTTGGATGCCGATTTGATTTTACGCACGGCGGAAAAGACCCGAAAGATCCTGACGGTCGAGGAAAACGTTTTGCATGGCGGATTCGGAAGCGCCGTTTTGGAACTTTTGGCCGAACACGGCCTCACCGGGGTATCTGTCAAACGGCTGGGCATTCCCGACGAGTTCGCCGAACACGCCACGCAGGCCCAGTTGCGCGCCCGCTTCGGCTTGGATGAAACAGGCATCGCCCGGGCGGCGAAGTCTCTGATGGCGACCTAGCAGAGATCTTCGGATCGCCTGGAAATTTATGATTACCCGTTGACCTTTCTTTTGTGGTATCATCATTTCACGTGTCATATTCGACGTGTGTCCGTGAATGGAGATGCAATTTTCGACGCGCTTTTGTTTTCCCGTCGGCTTTCTCATGGGATGACCTATCTACCGCAGGGGTTGAAGGATGGAATTGCAGGCGTCAATCCGTCAGGTCCCTCCGCCCGGATCGCGGAGCGTGAAATGCCGCGGTGATGTGATGGCCTTCGAGCTGACGCTCTCCGAAGCGGCGCACGGGAAGGCCTGGCTGAGAACGAATATCGGGCAGGCCCAAGCCGCGCGTCGCGCCGTCATCGAGGAAGTGGAAAGGAATATTCCGCCTTTGGGGATGGATTGGTACGATATCCCCATGCGCCAGGTCGACCGTTGCCGCTTCACGGCGCATGTTCCGCTTTCGGAAGTGGGACATTTCGAAGCCAAATGCTTCTATCTGCCGGAGGGGCAGCATCAGCCGCTTTGGCCCGAAGGTCCGAATGTTTCCATCAATGTTCAGCCTGCGGATACCTGCTGCGCCAATATCGTTTACAACGCGTTCGTCCGCCAATTTGGCCCGAATATCAGTGGAGGCGCTGGGCCTGACGCGGATGACCAGGCTTGCATGTCCCGATTGGATCGGAAAGGCTATACCGTGATTCCCCGTTCCGGGACTTTCCGCGATTTGATCGAAAAGTTGGATTTTATCATCGGTGAACTGGGCTGCCGTTTTCTGCATCTGCTGCCCATTCATCCGACGCCCACCACGTACGGCCGGATGGGCCGGTTCGGCAGCCCCTATGCGGCCCTCAATTTCACCGGCATCGACCCGGCCTTGGCGGTTTTCGATGTCAAGGCCACACCCTTGCAGCAGTTTGGTGAATTGGTCGATGCCGTTCACGAGCGCTTTGCCAAGGTGATCATCGACATCGCCGTCAATCACACCGGATGGGCCGCGACGCTGCACGAGAGCCATCCCCGCTGGCTCATGCGCACCGCTCATGGAGATATCCACCGGCCCGGGGCTTGGGGGGTGACCTGGTCGGATCTGGCCAGTCTGGACTATTCTCAAAAAGATCTCTGGACCTATATCGCCCGCGTTTTTTTAACGTGGTGCCGCCGTGGCGTGGACGGCTTCCGCTGCGACGCCGGATATATGATTCCGCTTCCCGCCTGGCGATATATCATCGCCCGCGTGCGGGAACAGTTTCCGGATACGGTGTTTCTGCTGGAAGGATTGGGCGGCAAGATTTCCGTCACGCGGGATCTCCTCAATTTGGCCAACTTCAACTGGGCCTACTCTGAGCTCTTTCAGAACGAGGATCGTCGACAAATTGAATTCTATCTGCCGGAGGCCATCGACATTTCGCGACAAGACGGACTTGCGGTTCACTATGCGGAAACCCATGACAACAACCGTCTGGCGGCGCGATCCAAAACCTTCGCGCGGATGCGCACGGCGCTTTGCGCGCTTCTGTCCCACCAAGGGGGGTTCGGATTCGCCAACGGTGTCGAGTGGCTGGCCGATGTCAAAATCAATGTTCATGAAGCCCATCCGCTCAATTGGGGGGCCCCCGATAATCTGGTGGATCACCTCCGGCGACTGCATATCCTTCTGCGGAGCCACCCGGCGTTTTTCCAAGAGGTCGAGATGGAGTTCATTCACAGAAGCGAAGGCAACGCGGTTGTGGTCAGGCGGTCTCACAAGCCTTCCGGAAAAGGGTTGATTATCGCCGTCAACCTGGACGATCAAAAGGAAGTGTCGGTGAGGTGGAAGACCGATCCTGAGATGCCCGGTCCTCATTTCATCGATCTTTTGTCGGGCCGGGACGTTGAAACGACAACGCAGCCTGACCAGGATTGCGGCCTTTTGCTGGCCCCGGGACAGGTGCTTTGCCTGACGGGGGACGAAAACGATTTGCAGTATCTCCGCCAACCGAAGTCGTTGGCCTTTCCGCCCCAACGCCTCGTGGAGCAGCGTGTCCGGGCGAAAGTTCTGGAAGTGTTCTGCTTGAACCGCGGCTGTTCGGACCTCGGGGATTTCGACATCGACGATGCCGCTGAGCGGTTGCTTGACGACCCTGTCCAATTTTGCCGCCTGATGAATGTTCAGAGTCAGGAGCATCGGGTCGTGTTTTGGGATTGGCCGCAGGATCTGCGCCGCCACGTCATGCTGCCGCCGGGGCATTTATTGCTGGTTCGAGCGCCGGATCCTTTTTCCGCAAGTGTTTCGGATGGGCAGACCTTTGGCGAATCCATTTGGGCCCACGAAGAGAGCCTGATGTCTTCAGAGGGGACTCATTTTGTCTTGCTGGTTTTCAAAAAAACAATGAAAACCGCCAGGCATTGCAGGTTGAAGCTCGTTGTTTATGAAAAAGACGGCCCTCGCCATGAAGAGGCGCCCCTTTTCATTTTGGGAAACGATGAGACGGCGTCTTTCAATCCGTCCTGGACCCGCAACGATTTGATCGACCAAGCTCCCATGTTTTTATCCACAAACGGGATCGGGGGGATGTGCCGGGCCCCTCTCCGGTGGGGAGAACTCGCCGGTAAGTACGATGCGCTTCTGGCGGCCAATCTCGATCAGCGCTATCCAGTCGACCGGTGGATCATGCTGACGCGCGTGCGGGCGTGGACCGTATATCAGGGATTTTCCCAGGAGATTTGTTTTCACAGCCTGGATCGCTTTTGGTTGGATGACAACAAAGGCATTTGGCGATTTAAAGCGCCGACGGGTCAAGGTCAGCGGATCGACCTGACAGTGGAGGTGGAAATGCTTCCGGGGCAAAACACCGTGCGCTTGTCCTTTCATCGGTTGCCCGCCCGTCGGGGCAAGGGGAAGCTTTCCGACCGCGCCGCGGTGCAATTGATCGTCAGGCCTGATATAGAAGACCGCAATTTTCATGAAAACACGAAGGCCTATCAGGGATTGGAAGCCGCCTGGCCGGCGGCGTTTCAATGCCGTCTGGATGCCTTCATTTTTACCCCTTCCGCCGGTCGCGTGCTGACTCTTTCCATCTCGGAGGGGATTTTCGTTTGGCAGCCCGAGTGGCACTATATGGTGCATCGACGCCTGGAAAAGGAGCGCGGGATGGATCCGGATTCCGATTTATGGAGCCCCGGCTACTTTTCGGTTTTTCTTGAGGGCGGAAAAACGGCGATCCTTACGGCGTCGGTCAACGAAAGGCCCTCTTTGCCTGGCGATGTCGCATCGAGCGTCTCCGGCAAGTCGAAGAGCCTGGAAAAAACGCTTCGCGCATCGCTCGCGGCGTTTGTGGTCAGGCGCGGTCCGCTCAAATCCGTCATTGCCGGTTACCCTTGGTTTCTGGACTGGGGGAGGGACGCGCTCATTTTTACCAGGTGCTTGATCCAAGTCGGGAAAATCCCTGAAGCCGAAGATATTTTGAAACTTCTGGGAGGGTTTGAGGATCAAGGGACGCTGCCCAACATGATTCACGGCGGGCGCGCAGCCAACCGCGACACCAGCGACGCGCCGCTTTGGTATATCGTGGCTCTGGCGGATTTGGTTCGAAAAAAAAGATCGCGGGCGTTTCTTTCAGAAACGGTTGAAGGAAGAACCATCCGCGAGATCGCGTTGTCCATCGGCCGGTGGTATATCGAGGGAACACCCAATCGGATCCGCATGGACTCAGAAACGGGTTTGATTTTCAGCCCCGCCCACTTCACGTGGATGGACACCGACAACCCGGCCTGCACCCCGCGCGAAGGCTACTGCGTCGAAATTCAAGCCCTCTGGGCCGCGGCACTCCACTTTCTGGCCGCGATCGACCCGGTCGGCTCGGCAGACTGGCGGAATTTAAGCAAAAAGGTTCGGCAATCCATCCTTCAGTGGTTTTACACGAAAAAAGGTTATCTATCCGATTGTCTGCATGCCTCCGAACATGAATCCGTCGCCTGCGCCCGCGCCGATGACGCCGTCCGGCCGAATCAATTGCTGGCTTTAACGCTCGACGCCATATCCGACCGTTTTATCGGGAGAAACATTTTAGATGCCTGCCAGAGGCTGCTTGTCCCGGGGGCCATCCGCAGCCTGGCGGACGCGTTGACGGAATTTCCTTTGGAAATTCGCCATCATGGATTGCTCTTGGGCGATCCGCATCGACCTTACCGAGGGAACTATGCCGGAGACGAGGACACAAGCCGGAAACCGGCCTATCACAACGGCACGGCCTGGACGTGGCTTTATCCGTCTTACAGTGAGGCCTATGTCCAAGTTTACGGTGCCCGGGGGCTTGTGACCGCCCGCGCCCTGCTTTGCGGCAGCCTCGAAATCCTACGAAAAGGGTGTGTCGGCCATTTTCCGGAGATTCTCGATGGGGATTATCCCCATCGCCTAAGGGGATGCGACGCGCAAGCCTGGGGGCTTGGAGAATGGCTGCGGGTCTGGGAAAAGCTCAAGGCGGTCGGGAAAGTGTGACGGCTGAGGGGGTTGGAAAGCTTGTTTCAGCCGGTTTCACCCCAGATCGATCAATCCCCTTGACGAAGGCATTTCAAGCGTTTAAAATAAAGATCTAAGTCGCAAAGGACGATAACCTATAACGATAGGCACCTTTTTCATCTGCGGTTGAGCGCCTGTGGAATTTTCCAGTGGGACGTCGCATCGTTCATCGCGTCAGGAACCTCATCCTCCTCAAAACGCTTTGTGGCGGGATCCGTTGCAGTTGTCGAGCTCAAAATCCTTAGTCTTTTGGATATTTTTTATGACGGGAGGGCCGTATGATTGCAAAGAAGAGATTCAAGAAAAACGAACATATTTGTCGGGTGACATTTCGGATTCCCAAAAACGTCTCCGTGGGCGCCAAATCGATTGCCGTCGTCGGTGACTTTAACAACTGGAGTGCGACGGAGCATCTCATGAAAAAGCTCAAAAACGGAGAATTTGCTTTGGCATTGGACCTTCCGGCCAATCGAGAGTATCAGTTTCGCTATTTGATCGACGGCAAATTCTGGGAGAACGACGGAGAGGCGGATAAGTACGTCTACAGTGAATACGGCAATTGCGACAACTCCGTGGTTGTCGTTTAGCTCTTCTTTCAAAGGAAGGTTCCGATGAACTATTTTCAGACTTTCCGGGTCTCTCCTTATATCCCGGAACCGTTGCATTTTCTCATCACGTTGTCGGCCAACTTGTGGTGGTGCTGGAATTTGGAAGCGATCGAGCTCTTTCGACGGATCAATCCGAAATTGTGGGATATGTCCGGTCGAAACCCGGTTGTTTTTCTGACCATGGTTGAACAAAAGAAGCTCGAGACACTGGCCCAAGACGATAGTTTCCTGGATCACATGAAAGAAATTGAAGAACAATTTCGAAACGCCGTTCTCTTGCCGCGTGAAACAAAGTGTCGGCGCCCGGAGGCACCCCATGACGTCATCGCCTACTTCTCCATGGAGTTTGGATTGCATGAAAGTCTGCCTTTGTCTGCCGGAGGTTTGGGCATCCTGGCGGGAGATCATCTGAAAGCGGCCTCCGATCTGGGGCTTCCCATCGCCGGCGTCGGGCTGTTTTACCGCAACGGCTATTTTTATCAGTTTCTGAATCACGAGGGGTGGCAACAAGAGGAGTATCCGGAGACGGATCTCAGCAAGATTCCCATGGAGCGCGTCCGCGATGGGTCAGACCGCGATTTGCTCGTCAGTGTCGACGGACCCGACGGTCCTATCCACTTGGCGGTCTGGAAAATCATGGTCGGCCGCATTCCCCTGTATCTGCTCGACGCCAATATCGTCGAAAATCCTCCGGCCCTTCGCGATATCAATGCCCGTCTGTACCACTCCGACGGCCGGGTGCGTCTGGCCCAGGAAGTGATCGTGGGCATCGGCGGGATGCGTGCGCTTGTGGCGATGGGGTTCAACCCGGTCGTCTGCCATATCAACGAAGGCCATTGTTCCTTTGCCAATCTGGAACGGTTGGCGCAAATCCGCCTGCGGCATCGGGTCGATCTGAAGACGGCTTTGGAAATCCACGCGCATTCCACCCTGCTGACCACGCACACACCGGTGCCCGCGGCTCACGATGAATATCCATTTGATCAGGTCAAACCCTACTTGATGACGTATGAACAAACGCTGGGGCTTCCCGCCGAGGAGCTTTTGACATGGGGACAAATCCGTCACGGCGGAAAAGACGTTCCTTTCTCGATGTTTGTCCTGGGATTGCATCTGGCGCAATACGTCAACGGTGTCAGCCGATTGCATGGATGCGTGTCGCGGCGGATGTGGTCTTTCCTTTGGCCGGGCATTCCCGAAGAAGAGGTTCCCATCGGGCACATCACCAATGGCGTGCATATCTCTTCTTGGATCTCCATCGAAAACGCCACGCTGTTTGACCGGTATCTGGGACGGGACTGGCCGCTTAAAACCTGGAATGCCGATCTGGGCCGCCGCATCGACGACATTTACGACGAGGAGCTTTGGCGCGCCCACGAAATGAGCCGGACGCGCCTGATTCGGTCTTGTCGGAAATGGATGATTCGACAGTACGGCCGACGAAACGCCCCGAAATCCGTGATGAAAGAGGCGGAAAACATTTTGGGTGACGATGTTTTGACCATCGCCTTCGCGCGACGGTTTGCCGCCTATAAACGGTCGAACCTGTTGCTGTTCGATATGGATCGTCTGGAGTCGATTTTAAAATCCAAGGACTATCCCGTTCAGTTTATTTTCGCCGGGAAGGCCCATCCCATGGACAATGACGGCAAAAAGATGATTCAGCAAATCGTCCAGTTGGCCAGGCATCCCCAGTATCGCCATCGCATTGTCTTTCTGGAAGATTATGACATCGACATCGCGCGACACTTGGTGCAGGGCGCCGATGTTTGGCTCAACACGCCCAGGCGTCCGCTGGAGGCCTGCGGCACCTCGGGAATGAAGGCCGCGGCCAACGGCGTTCTCAATGTGAGCATTCTCGACGGGTGGTGGTGCGAAGGGTATACGCCGGACACCGGTTGGGCGATCGGAACCGGAGAGGAATTTCCGGATCATCAGTATCAAGACGCCGTGGAGAGCCATGCGCTTTACAATGTTTTGGAAAACGACGTCATTCCCTGTTTCTACGACCGCGAAAACGCCAAGTATTCCGCGCGGTGGCTGGCCATGATGAAGGCCTCCATGAAAATGGCGCTCGAGCATTTTTGCGCCCGGCGGATGGCCGTCCAATATTCCGACTTCTATTATTCTCCGGCGATGGACCGCTACTATGATCTCACGCGTGATTACGCGACCCGAGGAAGTCAGCTGATGCAGTTCCATGAACGCTTACGAGACAAATGGCCCGAGGTTTCGATCGATCCGCCGACCAGGCAAGATGGCGCCGGCTTGACCGTGGGCGATGCCGTCACGGTCTCAACCGTTGTGCGTCTCGGCGCCTTGACGCCCGAGGAAGTGGATGTCGAGGTGGTCTACGGTCGCGTGAAAACCCTGGAAAGTCTCGAAGACATGAAAACCCTTCTGATGAGTGTCCGGGAAGATTTGGGCTGCGGCGCTTATCGGTACGAGTGCTCGCTGCCTTGCGACATGGCCGGACGTTTTGGGTTCACCGCCCGGGTCACCCCAAGGGCGGACAGCTTTATTAAATACACCCCCGGCCTGATCACCTGGGCCTAAGCGATGGCGTTTGACAGACTCGGAAAAGGAGGCGATGCCGCCGATGACTCGACGGAGAAAGAACCCGCGCGTCTTGATTGTGACGCCGGAAGTCACTTATCTTCCGGAAGGAATGGGCAAGATGGCCGTCAACCTCAAAGCGAAGGCCGGCGGCTTGGCGGATGTTTCCGCCGCGTTGATCGCCGCTTTGTTTGAGCAGGGCGGCGATGTGCATGTGGCGCTTCCAGACTACAGAAGCCTTTTCCATCATGCCGCGGGAGAGGTCTTTCAGAAAGAATACAGAACCATCAAGCGCAAGGTGCCCCAGGAACGCATTCATTTGGCGCAAGACCGGGCTTTTTTCTATGTGGACTCCGTCTACTCCAATTACAACTGGGAAAACGTCAAAATATCCCTGGCCTTTCAACGGGAGGTCATCAACAACGTCATTCCCGCCGTCAAACCGGATTTGATTCACTGCAACGATTGGATGACGGGGCTTCTACCGGCGAGAGCCAGGGAAATGGGGATCCCCTGCCTGTTCACGATCCATAACATTTTTACGGTCAAAAACACCTTAGCCGACATCGAGGATCACGGCATCGATGCGGCGATTTTCTGGAAGCATTTATTTTTTATGCGATCTCCCGTCAACTATGAGGAGACGCGCAGCACCAATCCGGTTGATTTTCTGGTCAGCGGGGTTTTTGCGGCGCACTTTATCAATACGGTCAGTCCTTCGTTCTTGCATGAGATCGTCGAAGGTCAACATGATTTTATCGAAGAGCCGCTGCGGCGGGAATTGACGTTCAAGTGGCAGGCGGGATGCGCCTTGGGCATCTTGAACAGCCCCGACCCTTCCTACAATCCTCAAACGGATGGCGATCTGCCGTTTCAATACTCGGCGGACGATTTTGTGACCGGCAAGTCCCTAAACAAACGGCACCTCCAAAGACGACTGGGGTTGATCGAAAATGACGGGGCGCCGCTTTTCTTCTGGCCGTCCCGTTTGGACCGCCTGCAAAAAGGCAGTCCGCTTCTGGCGCACATCCTCTATGACACCATCTCCAAGTACTGGCAGTGGCCGATGGAGATGGTTTTTGTGGCCGATGGAGAATTTCAAAAATATATCCGGCAAATCGTCGCGCAGTTCCAGCTCTTCCAGCGTGTGGCGGTTTGCGATTTCGATGAAAGCCTTTCGCGCCAGGCCTATGCGGCTTCGGACTTCATTTTGATGCCCTCGGCCTTCGAACCGTGCGGTCTGCCCCAAATGATCGCGCCGATTTACGGCTCCCTACCGGTTGCGCGCGCGACAGGGGGCATCCGCGACACGGTGGTCTGTCTTGATCCAGAGGCCGACAGAGGCAATGGGATCCTTTTTGAAACCTACGATCCTCAAGGGCTTTCCTGGGCCATCGACCGGGCGATGGACTTCTTCGGTTTGCCTCAAAAGGTGAAAGAACGTCAGATCGGCCGCATCATGAAAGAAAGCGCCGCCACGTTTAACCACTCGGTCACGGCGAAACATTACATCGATTTGTATGAAAAAATGCTGAATCGGCCGTTTATCCATCCATCATGAAGACCGACAAAACGCCACAGGATTCTGGTTTCGCGAAAATGTCCTTGGTGGGCCATCTTGTCGAGGGCCTTTTGGAAAGCGACCCGTATTTATGCCCCCATGCCGCTCACATCCAACGGCGGCTTTGCCGCATCCATGATCTCAAGGAAAGACTGGCCGGTGGAAAAGCGTTGGCCGATTTCGCCCAGGGTCACCGCTATTTCGGTCTTCACAAAACCAAAGACGGATGGGTCTTTCGGGAGTGGGCCCCCAACGCGTCCGAGATTTTTTGGGTCGGCACTCCAACCGACTGGCAGCCGAAATCAGCATTCGCCTTGAGGCGAATCGCCTCAAACGGCGTCTGGGAGCTCGTCCTGCCCGGGCAGGCTTTGACGCACGGCGATTTATACCGGCTTCGAGTGCGTTGGGATGGAGGCGAAGGAGACCGTATCCCGGCTTACGCCCGGCGTGTGGTGCAGGATCCACAGACGCTGATCTTCAATGCCCAGGTATGGGACCCGCCCCCTTACCGGTGGAGACATCCAACGCCGCCGGGGCCGCCTTGCCCGCCGCTCATTTATGAAGTTCATATCGGGATGGCTCAGCAGGAAGGCAAGGTCGGCACATACCGGGAATTCACTGAAAAAATTTTGCCGCGCGTCGCGCGGTCCGGCTACAACATTCTTCAAATGATGGCGATCCAAGAGCACCCATACTATGCCTCGTTCGGTTACCATGTCTCGAGTTTTTTCGCCGCGTCCTCCAGATTCGGGACGCCGGAGGATTTGAAAGAATTGGTGGATCGCGCACATGGCGCCGGTTTACGTGTGATTATGGATCTTGTTCATTCGCACGCCGTCGCGAATGAGGTGGAGGGACTGAGTCGGTTTGACGGCACTTTGGATCAGTATTTCCACGACGGGCCTAGCGGTTTTCATGCGGCCTGGGGGTCCCGCTGTTTTAATTACGCCAAACCGGAAGTCCTTCACTTTCTCTTGTCGAATTGCCGCTTTTGGTTGGATGAATTCCACTTCGACGGATTCCGCTTTGACGGGATCACCAGCATGCTCTACTTCGATCATGGTTTGGGCAAGGCGTTTGTTTCCTACGACGACTATTTCAATGATAATGTCGACGAGGACGCGCTTTGCTATTTGGCCTTGGCCAACCGGGTGATTCACGCCGTCCGACCGGATGCGCTGACGATCGCCGAAGACATCAGCGGCATGCCGTCCTTGGCTTCGCCGGCCGAAAAAGGCGGGATCGGCTTCGATTATCGGCTGGCCATGGGGGTTCCGGATTATTGGATCAAGTTGGTGAAAGATTATCGGGACGAAGACTGGCCGATGGGCCATCTTTGGTACGAACTCAACAACCGTCGTCGCGATGAAAAGACCATCAGCTATGCCGAATCTCATGATCAGGCGTTAGTCGGCGACAAAACCCTGATGTTTCGGCTTGCCGATGCCGCCATGTACCATCACATGCGTGAAAAAGACGACCATTGGGTGATCGATCGGGCGATGGCGCTCCATAAAATGATTCGTCTGATCACGCTGGCTTGCGCCGGGCATGGCTACCAGACGTTCATGGGCAACGAATTCGGCCATCCGGAATGGATTGATTTCCCGCGGCCAGGCAATGGTTGGTCTTACCATTACGCCAGACGCC
>CAZPTW010000002.1:0-20597 GCA_964589235.1 uncultured Smithella sp.
AATAAAGTCTCTTCTCGGCTCCACTTGATCGCCCATCAACGTCGTGAAGATCTCGTCGGCGACCACCGCGTCTTCGACGCTCACGCGCAAAAGGGTGCGCTTCTCCGGGTTCATGGTGGTTTCCCAAAGTTGTTCAGGATTCATCTCACCAAGACCCTTATAGCGTTGGATGGTCAAGCCCCGCTTCCCTAAAGCGATAATGTGTTCAACCAGCGCTTTGGTTGAAGGTAAAATAATCGGCGAGGCGGATTCCTCTGGTTGATCGCGGTAGGGAGGTTCACCCAAAATCATGGTTTGACTGAGAAGATTTCGAATTTCAGCGAATTGAGGCGTTCGAAAGAGTTCTTTATCGATGCAGTTGATCACCGTTTTATTGCCTTGCTTGATTTCAAAGACCATCTTGAAGCCGCCGTGATCCGGGTCGGAGTCGATACGGTAATCGGTGGCCACATCAGTGCCTAGAGCCACAACCGTGCGGGCGGCAATCTTCAAAAGATCGTGGTCATTTTCAAAGGCATCTTCATTCAGACCAGGGTCGCCCGCCACAATTCGAATCAGTTGGCGATCTCGGCGGTCACGTTCGAAGCGGTCCAGAAGATCCTCCATCCGCATGATTTTCTTGATCACCTGTAAAAGCTTAGATCCTGTGACCAGCAATGGGCTTCCGTCTCCGTTTCTGAGATTCACTTTTTCGACGCCGTTTTCGATGACGTAGCTTTTCATCATCTCTTCATTTTGAATATAGATTTCCTTTTTTTTATCCACTAATTTGTATAACGGCGGCTGCGCGATATAAAGATGGCCCCGTTCGATTAATTCGCGCATCTGCCTGAAGAAGAAGGTCAAAAGCAGGGTTCGAATATGGGCCCCGTCGACATCGGCATCCGTCATAATGATGACTTTATGGTAACGAAGTTTATTGACATCGAAATCCCCCGGACCAATCCCCGAACCAAATGCCGTCACCATGACCTTGATCTCTTCATTTTGCAGCATTTTGTCAAAGCGGGCCTTTTCGACGTTGAGCACTTTGCCTCTAAGCGGCAAAACCGCTTGATTCTTTCGATCTCTCGCTTGTTTGGCGGAACCACCGGCAGAATCACCTTCTACGAGATAAATTTCGCTCAATGCAGGGTCTTTTTCCTGACAATCGGCAAGCTTGCCGGGCAAAGATCCGACGTCCAACGCGCTTTTTCGACGTGTCAACTCTCGAGCGCGTCTGGCAGCCTCGCGAGCGCGGGCCGCTTCCATACATTTATTCAGAATCTGCTTGGCGACAGATGGGTTTTCCTCCAGATAGGCGCCTATCTTTTCATAGACAATGCCTTCGACCAATCCCTTGACATCAGAATTTCCCAACTTCGTTTTGGTTTGGCCCTCAAACTGTGGATTTCGAACTTTTACACTGATGACACAAGCCAACCCCTCACGTAAATCCTCTCCCCTTAACGATTCCTTACCATCCTTGATAATTTTATTGGTTATCGCATAGTTGTTAAAAACGCGCGTCAAAGCCGAACGAAAGCCGACCATGTGCGTGCCGCCTTCGACGGTATTGATACTGTTGGCAAAAGAAAAAATGTTCTCCAGGTAGCTCTCATTGTATTGAAGAGCCACTTCAACCGTGCAATCTTCTCTGGCTCCTGTGACGTAGATCGGATCTTTATGAAGGGTTTTTTTATTTCGGTTGATATACTCTACAAAAGAAACAATACCGCCTTTATAGTAAAATTCAGCCGATTTATCGACCCGCTCGTCAATAAGCGTGATTTTAACGCCTGAATTTAAAAAAGCCAATTCCCTTAGACGATTGGCAATAATATCAAAACTGAATTCCGTTTCCTCAAAAATTTCATCGTCAGGGAGAAAAGAAACCGTTGTCCCTCGTCCACGCGTTTTTCCAACCGCTTTAAGAGGCGCATCCGGCACTCCTCGTTGATAGGTCTGACGGTAAACATTTCCATCTCGCCGGACTTCCAACTCACATCTTTTAGAAAGAGCATTGACAACAGACACACCAACACCATGAAGACCTCCCGATACTTTATAGGTCTCACCGGTAAACTTCCCTCCGGCGTGTAATTTGGTCATGGCAACCTCGGCTGCTGAAACTCCTTCAGTCTTATGAATGTCCACGGGGATGCCTCGACCGTTATCATCGACCAAAATACTATTGTCAACACGGATCTTTACCAAAATCGTGTCACAAAATCCCGCGGCCGCTTCGTCAATGCTATTGTCGACAATTTCATACACCAAATGGTGCAACCCGTCTTTTCCGGTCGAACCGATATACATGGCCGGCCTTTTTCGGACCGCTTCCAATCCTTCGAGAACTTTTATACTGTCGGCATCATACGTTTGTTCTGACATAAAAAATTCCAACTCCTAAATCTTCAAAGGCATAACGATACAAAAATACTGATCGCCTTCCGAAGGCTTAATCAATGTCGGCTTCAAACCAACACCGATTTCCATCAAGACATGGTCAGTGGACACAGCGGAGACCGCGTCAATGACGTAATTTACATTGAAGCCGACATCCAAATCTTCCCCGGCATAATTGAGATCAATTTCTTCGGTGGCTTCCCCGACATCCAAATTTGTCGAATTTAGAATCATCTTTCCAGAAGAAAAAGATATGATCACACCGCTGTATCGCTCCGACGAGACAACGTTCATTCTTCTTAACGCGTGCAAAAAAGTTTCTTTATCCAGCAAAACTTCAATTCCTTTTTCGGTAGGAATAACTCGTTTATAGTCAGGAAACTCTTCATTGACCAAATTCACCTTCAAAATCGTGTTTTCAGTTTTCACCACCAATGTTTTCTTGTTGATCGCAATACTGACATTTTCATGTACATCCGCAATTCTTTTTATTTCCGTCAATCCTTTTCGCGGAATGATAACCCCTTTGGACAACTCCGGGCAAGGATCAGGCGTTTCCGTTTTGGCTACCGCGAGGCGATGACTGTCTGTGGCCGCCATACGCCAAATATGATGGGTTCCATCGGAAGATGTTTCAAGAAAAACGCCGTTTAAATTTTTGCGGCTTTCATCGAATGCCATGGCAAAAGATGTTTTATTGATCAAGTCTTTGAGTGCAGGCCCAGGGATACTGAAAAATTCAAAATCTTGAATATCACCGACGCTTGGAAAGTCGTCAGACGGAATGCCAGGAATTTTATAGACGGCTCTTTGGGATGTCACTTTGACGATATTATTGCCGCTTTTTGTCAAGTGAACCACTTCGCCTTGAATTTCTCTTACCATTTCATAGAGCTTTTTGGCAGACAGGGTGATTTCCCCTTTTTCCGCGATATCCGCATCATAGTCGGAAATCAGACTGATTTCTCGATCCGTGGCAATGATTTTAAGTTTATTGTGTTCTGTTTTCAAAAGGACGTTATTTAATATGGGGGTGGTTGTTTTTTTCTCGACGATCCCTAGAGTCTTTTGAATGCCATCCAGAAATGTGTTTCTGTTAATTTTTAATTCCATACTCTTTTCGTCCTCCCATTATTTTTAGTTAACCATTTTTAGATATATTTAAAAATTTAAGTAATAGTAATAATCCTTGTGGATATGTGGATGACTGGAAATTATGTCGTGAATTTGATGTATTTCATTTTTAATCCTGTGGAAAAAACCTTGAGGAGAAACTATGTTTTGTGGATGATTGTGTCTTCAATTTCAGTCACCAGTTTTTTGAGATTGTTATCCACATCCAGGATGTTCAGAACTTTATTATGAGCATAAATCACCGTGGAGTGATCTCGGCCGCCGATTTTTTGACCAATATCGGGATAGGAGAGATTGGTTAATTTACGAGCCAAAAACATGGAAATTTGTCTTGCTAAAACCAAATTCTTGTTTTTGTTATGAGCTTTAATGTCTGCGATTTTAACGTTGAGTTTCGATGCGACGACTTTGATAATATCGTCGATGGAGACTTCTTCTTTGTTGTTGTGTTTCACGATTTTCTTGAGGACTTCTTTGACCAGATCTAAATCGATTTCCCGATTGGTCAGTGATGAATAGGCGGAAATTCTCACTAAAAATCCTTCCAGTTCACGAATATTGGATTCGACGTGTGACGCAATGTAATGGGCCACGCTAGGTGAGAGCTCGATTTTATTTTCCTGCATCTTCTTTTCAATGATGGCGATTTTTGTCTCTATTTCCGGAGGTTGAATATCGGCGATTAGACCCCATTCGAAGCGGGAACGCAGCCTTCCTTCTAAATTTGGAATATCTTTTGGAAATTTATCACTGGTGACGACGATTTGTTTACCGGAATCATGCAGGGTGTTGAAGGTATGAAAAAATTCTTCTTGCGTCCGGTCCTTTCCCGCCAGAAAGTGAATATCGTCAATTAACAAAGATCCAATATTACGATATTTTTCTCTGAATTTCGGCATTCTGTCGTATCGGATGGAATTGATCATTTCATTCATGAATGCCTCTGCTGAAACATACATGACGTTTAGATCGGGATGTAAGGAAGCAGTCATTAATCCAATGGCGTTGAGCAGATGCGTTTTACCCAAACCCGATCCCCCGTAAATGAATAAAGGATTGTAGTTTTTAGCCGGCTGTTTGGCGACGGCAACCGAGGCGGCGTGGGCAAATTGGTTGGATGGACCGATGACAAAGCGGTCAAAGGTGTAGTTACTGTTTAAAAAAGAAATATTTTTGTTTCGGTTTATCGATTGATTGGCCGCCAAGTTTTGAGAGTGTTCCAGGTTTAGTTGAACGGGTTCTTGCTTTTTATCTTTGTTTTTCGTGACGACAAAATCAATGTCGACACTGATACCGACGACGTCGTGTAAAGCGTTTCTGATCATGGAGACGTAATTATCCATCAGCCAATCCTTAAAAAACTTGTTTGGCACAGCCAGTTGGACACATTTGTCTTCCATATTGACAATTCTTATGGGTTTTATCCAGGTATCAAAATTTTGCTTAGATATTTTTTCCTGAATAATTTTAATAGCTTTATCCCACACAGATTCCATGTCTCACCTTTTTATACACATCATTATCAACAAGTGTTGATAACTTTTTTATTTGAGTTCATCGAGAAAGTAGCGAGCTAAACGGTTTAATTCGTCTAAAGTGTTGAAGGTGATCTCGATTGTGCCTTTCTTATTTGAACCCTTTATTTGAACTTTGGCCATCAGTTTAGAGGTCAGAGCATTCTCAAGATCGATCGTAAAGCGGTCTTTTGTGTCGAATTTCTTTTTACGAAAAGATTGTTCCTTGAATTTTGAAATGAATTTTTCTGTTTCGCGAACATTCAAACCGCGTTTGAGGATCGTATCCAAGACAAACAGTTGATCCTCTGTTGAGGATAAGGCCAAAATACAACGAGCATGTCCTTGAGAAATCTTTTTTTCAGTCAAAGCCAACTGGATTTTTTCCGGAAGTTTTAAGAGTCGAATGGTATTGGCGATGGTTGAACGGTCTTTACCGACGCGAGTGGAAATATCCTCTTGGGAAAGATGAAATTTTTCCATAAGATTGACGTAGGCTTGGGCTTCTTCCAAAGGATTTAGTTCTTCGCGAAGAAGATTTTCAATCAATGATAGCTCGGCGGACTCGAGATCTGTGGCTTTTCGAATCACGATGGGAACATCCTTAAGTCCGGCTGATTGAGCCGCACGCCAGCGTCTTTCCCCGGCAATGATTTCATAACCGGAATCGACCTTCCGGACGATGATGGGTTGTATAATGCCACTTTGTTTGATGGAGGCGATTAACTTCCTTTGTTCTTCATCGTTGAAATTTTTGCGAGGCTGATAGCGATTTGGACGCAGCTCCTCTATACCACAGCTGTTGACAGATTCTTTTTTTGTGGATTCCTCTGATAATAAATCAGGGAAAATGGCTCCCAAGCCTTTTCCCAAAGCGTCTTTTTTTAACGCCATTTACGCCTCTCCATGCAAAATTTCGTTGGCAAGATCCATATACGCAATAGCTCCTCGCGATTTTCCATCATAAATAATGACCGGCAAGCCATGGCTTGGACTTTCCGAAAGCCTCACGTTTCGCGGAATGATGGTGCTGAACACCTTACTGCCTAAATGTTTGCGGACATCTTCCGTGACACGGTGCGCAAGGGAATTGCGCGCATCGAACATAGTCAAAAGAATACCTCCTAACGCCAAAGACGGGTTCAATTTCGCCTTAACCAGTTTTACGGTATTGAGCAAATAGCCCAGGCCTTCCATGGCGTAATATTCACACTGGAGCGGAACAATTAAGGAATTTGCCGCGACGAGAGCATTGACCGTCATAAACCCCAAAGATGGAGGGCAGTCAATTACTATATAGTCATATGGGCTGTCCAGTTTTTTTAGCAATTCACGCAAACGGATTTCCCGGTCTTCCAAATGGACGAATTCCACTTCCAAGCCGATCAAATCCTGATTGGCCGGTACCAGATCCAGGTTGGGGAGAATCGTTTTGAAGATCACGGAATCAATGGATTTTTCTCCAATCATGGCATGGTATAGATTTGATTTTTCGTAAGCTGCACGGTCAAGACCCAACCCGCTTGATGTATTGCCTTGGGAATCGGCATCAATCAGCAGCGTCCGCTTGCCAACGACGGCCAGTGAAGCGGACAAATTAATGGCGGTGGTTGTTTTGCCGACCCCCCCTTTTTGATTTGCAATGCATATGATTTTATTCATTATTTTATGAAAGTCTTTCGCAAAAGAAATTTGGAAAAACCTAGGTGTCGACTAACACAAAATCGGGTTTTTTAGAAGGTTTTTTTGTGGATATCTGGCTTTTGAAAAACGAAAATTCTTCGCGGAGGTCCCAGAAGAGGGATATCAATATCATCATGATTTATTTTGAAAAATCCCAAATCATCCAGGGTTTTTTTTGCGTTGTCGAGTTCTTTTTGAATCTTTGTTCCCTTGTATGCGATCAAAAAGCCGCCAGGAACGAGGAAATAGCTTCCCCAAGAGATGAGATCGGGAAGTTTCACTGCGGCACGAGAAACGACGATATCGAATCTTTCCCTGTGGATATTTTCTTTGAGAATATTTTCCGTTCTGTCATGGAGCGTCCATGTGTGGGAGAGCTTTAGGAGCCGAATGATATGTTTCAGGAAAGACATTTTTCTACGACTGCTTTCCACTAAAAAGAGCTGCAAAGAAGGAATTGCAATTTTCAGGGGAATACCGGGAAAGCCCGCCCCTGTACCGATATCGATTATTCTCGCGTTTTTTTCAGATATCCATTTCCAGGCGGTAAGGGAATCCAGAAAGTGTCGAGATATAATTTCATGTTCAGTGCTTTCAGCAATCAAATTGATTTTTGCGTTCCAAAGAAGAAGCTCTTTTCGGTAGAGTTCAAATAATGCTAACTGAGTCACGTTTAGATCGAGACCCAGAAGTTTCGCGCCTTCCAAGAGTATTTGCGGTTGTGAAGTCATTGTCTTGAAATAGCAGAAAACCAAAACAGCGGCAAATGATTAATGACCCGTTGATATCACATGGTATTGAGATGTTCTAAAGTAATTTGGTTTAAAACCGATTCAGACAGTGGAAGGTTTTTTTTATGATCGAGATTTCATCCATCGCCGCGACGGGTTTGGGGTTTCAGCAGGCGCAAGTTCAGAATCAAATCAGCGCAAATTTGATGAAATTGCAAATGAAGGCCCAACAGGACTTGGCGGATATGCTTCTCCAGAACGTCCGATTGATGGCTGCCCAAACGAATGTATCGAAAAGCGGAGTGATCGATATATTCGCCTAAAGAAGTTCTTAAAATTTTTCGTGCAATTCATCTCATCGGGTTCTATAAACACGCTACATTCCAGTCGAAGAGGGTGGCTTTGTGGTGAAAGTTCATACAAAAAATATCTGCATTGTTTTATATAAACCGAAATATTCCGAAAATGTAGGGTCCGTTGTGCGGGCGGCGAAAAACATGGGAATCGAACGGGTGATGGTTGTCGGAACAAAAAATTTGGATCGAGACGCGATGATCAGACGAGCGACGCATTTGGCGATGGATGTTGTCGATGCCATACAATATGTGGATGCGATTGAAGAAGCTTTAGGAGGTTTCAGTTACATTGTAGGAACAACGGCCCGTTTGGGAAAGGCGCGCGGGCCTTTTATCTCACCTCGTGTCGCCGCGGCGAAAATTGTTGAGCTCTCCAGACGGAATTCAATCGCTTTGTTATTTGGTCCGGAAGACACAGGTCTCGCGAATGATCAGTTGCGCCTCTGCCAGAGCGTCGTGACAATTCCAACATCAAAAAAATTTTCATCTTTGAATTTGTCGCAGGCTGTAATGATTCTGTGCTACGAAATATTCGTCGCGGATCATCTTGCAGCAGGATCGCCTCCTTTCATGCCCAGGATGGCATTGTCGTCGGAACTCGAAGGAATGTATGAGCAAATCAAAGCGTTTTTATCGGAAATCGGATTTCTCAATCCTCAAAATCCAGAGTATTGGATGCTGGATATTCGAAGATTTTTTTCAAAATACGGCCCGACGTCTCGTGAAGTTAAAATCATTCGAGGCATCATCAGACAAATGAGTTGGCACTTGAATCATAAAAAGACTTGACATTGAGCTTAGTTTGCAGTGAAAGAATGGCGGTATAAGGATAGACCTCAAGAGTTCAACATCAGATGACGGAGGACATTGATCATGCGAAAGACTTTTTCTTTTACCGGAGCCAAAAAGATCGTGTTTGGAAACGGTTCGATTTTATCTCTGGCCGGGCATGTCAAGGAACAACACGCGCAGAACTCCCTTGTGGTCATCGATAGAAATCTGGTCAAAATCGGTCTTAAAGATAAAATTGCAAACATTTTGATTTCAGAGGGGATCAAGTTTACGATTTTTGACAAAGTGGAACCGGAGCCGCCGATCGAACTTGCTGATGAAGGAGCGGCGCTCGTCATCAAAGACAAATGTGACAGTGTCATTGGAATCGGGGGCGGATCGGCGATGGATGTCGCCAAAGCAATAGCCGTCATCGCAACGAACAAGGGGCAAGCGGCTGATTATATTGGATTGAATAAAGTGCCAAAGGCCGGCCTTCCCAAGATTATGATTCCTACGACAGCGGGAACAGGAAGCGAAGTGACGTTTACCGCCGTGTTTGTTCGGAAAAATCTAAAAAAGAAAGAAGGGATGAACAGCCCATATCTTTATCCGGAATTGGCGCTTTTAGATCCTGAGCTCACATTGTCGCTTCCCCCTGCGCCAACGGCGGAGACAGGCTTGGATGCCCTCTGCCATGCCATAGAATCTTATACATCCATCAACGCGTCCCCTGTGAGTGAAATGTTTTCCTTGGAGGCGATCGCCCTGATCGCGGAAAATTTGCGAACATGTGTCCATGACGGAAAAAATATCGCGGCACGTGAGAAAATGCTTTTAGGAAGTCTCTATGCCGGCATCGGTTTGGCCAATGCCGGCGTGACAGCCGTCCATTCGCTTTCTTATCCATTGGGTGGACGATACGGTGTCGGTCACGGACTGGCCAACACCATGATGTTGCCACCGGTCATGGCGTACAATCTTCCTGGTTCATTGGAGAAATTCGCGGATGTCGCAGCGGCCATGGGTGAATGTATCGAAGGAATGTCAATTCGGGAGGCCGCATATCTGTCCGTGGAAGCGGTCGAGGCGCTGATCGATGATTGCGGTATTTCCTCGAGTATAAAGGATTTTGGTGTCAAAGAAGAGGATTTCCCATCGCTGGCTGATGTGGCGATGACGGTAGCGCGTCCTTTGGAAAATAATCCGCGAAAAATGACCAAGGAGGACATGGTGGCTATTTATGCGCAGGCTTATTGATTCTTTCTGATAAGATGGCGCAATTGTTCAAGAAAATTGAAATGACAGGCAAGGCGCCGCAGCCGATGTAAAAGGTTGCGGCTTTTTTTTTAAACGGACAAAGCGCAAAAATTTGTTTGACGCTAGATTTTGTACCGCTTAAGAATAAGGGGAGGGGAAGAGAAGAATAAGGGTAAAGCGTTAAAATCGATAATACGTTTTGTGAAGAATATTTACCAAAGGAGCTTCAGCGATGAACACAAAGAAGGTAAAAATCCCCCAGACCATCAGCACTTTCGAATTGACTATAAAAATTTTTCAAATCATCTGGCGTCTCCCCTCCATGATTTTCAATTTGCTTAAAGGATTGAAAAGCATCAGCGGAGACGCAAACCGATCCTGGGGACTCGAATTGGAGAGGATTGCAAGGCTTTATCCGGATCGCCCGGCCGTTAAATCACCCGAGGGAACGCTCACATATCGACAACTCAATGAAAGGGCAAATCGTTACGCCCATTATTTACTGTCAAAAGGCGTCGTTCGAGGGGATGTGGTGGTGCTGTGTTTTGAAAACAGGCCGGAACTTTTGGCAGCCTACTGTGGATGCGCAAAAGTCGGAGCCGTCGCTTCTCTCATCAACACCAATCAAAGAGGGGAATCACTCACGCATAGCTTCAACCTCAACAAAGGGAAAGTAATCATTCTCGGAGAAGAATGCTACGATTTTTTTAGTGAGGCAAAAGCAGGGATCGATCTGTCTAAATCTTTGTTGGTCATGGTCCAGGATAAAGGCACAATCAAATCGAAAGACATTATAGACATTACCGCAGAACTCGAAACGAAAAGTGTCGAAAACCCATCCAGTACGCCGAGTGTCCGATTGAAAGACCCCGTGGCCTTTGTCTACACATCGGGGACGACGGGCGGCATGCCTAAAGCGGCAGTCATCTTGAATAAGCGCGCGATGTCCGCCATGTTCTGGTTTGGAAAATTCGTGATGCCTGTTAAGTCGACGGATACTATTTATATCCCACTGCCTTTTTTTCACACGAACGCCATTACGGTCGGGTGGCCTCCCGCTCTGTATAACGGAGCGGCCGTGGCTTTGAGAAGAAAATTCAGTGCCAGTAAATTTTTGGACGACGTTCGGCAATTTCAAGCCACCCATTTTATCTATGTTGGAGAAGTTTGCCGTTACCTGATGGCACAGCCGGAAAAAGAGGATGATGCCAAGACGACGTTGAAGTACATTTGTGGAAACGGCCTGAGACCGGATATATGGATGCCTTTTAAGAAGCGTTTTGGGATCAAAAAAATTTACGAATTCTATGGGGCTGCGGAAGGGGTGGGTGTCTTCACGAACTTCTTGAATATCGATTACAGTGTCGGAACAAGCGTCACGCCATTTGCGTTGGTGGCATATGATACAGAAAATGACACCCCCATAAGAGACGAACAAGGGTTTATGAAAAAGGTCGGGAAAGGTCAGACAGGTCTTTTGATTATGGAAATATCGGAGAAGACCCCATTTGCAGGATATTCTGACAAGAAAAAAACAGAAGAAAAGATATTTCGAAATGTTTTTCGAAAGGGAGATATGTGGTTCAACACCGGCGACATGTTAAGAAATATGGGGTTTAGACATGCGCAGTTCGTCGATCGTCTGGGAGACACATTCCGTTGGAAAGGCGAGAATGTCGCGACCATGGAGGTCGAGAAAGCGATCGATGCCTTTCCTGGTGTTCAGCAGACAGCGGTTTACGGAATAACCATGCCAGGTGCAGACGGAAAGGCGGGGATGGCTGCCATTATCCAGGATCAAAAGAATCCCGTTGACCTAGCCAAACTGGTGGTGCATTTAAAAGGAAGTTTGCCCAAATATGCGATTCCAATTTTTATACGATTTGTCCATGATTTCGAATGGACGGCAACACATAAAATTAAAAAAATAAATCTGAAAAATCAAGGATATGACCCGGAGATTATCCAGGAAAGTCTCTATGTCTTGTTGCCGGGACAGGAAAGCTACATTCCTCTGACAAAAGGCATTTATCAAGAGATCAAAAGAGGAGCGTACAAATTTTAAGTTTAAGTTTATTTTTTAAGAATTTCAAGCCTGAGGCCAACGGCTTGGGCCTGCGCTTGGTTGCCATGCGTGGTGTAATGGATTTGCAATTTTTCAAGGTAGGCCAAAAGCGGTCTTCGCCATCCTTGCGCGGACGCCGTCTGAATGGCCATTTGAAGGAGGTTTTCGTCAGAAGGGAAATAACGGGTCCAAATTCCACAAGCGATCAAACGCGATAGCGGATCGTGAATGGACGATATTTCACGAAGAGCGATTTTAACATCCCCGCTCAAAGCCGCCCTGAGGAAACCCTGATACTGAGGAGGAAGCAAGGTGGGCTCCACGGCAGAAAAATTTCCTTTTAAGAGATGGCAATAGGCCATGTGCGCCGGGGTGGGTTCGAGTCGGTAAAGACGAGCAAATTCAGATGTTTCAAAATTTTCCAGGCTTGCGGCATGGAGGGCATACTTCGTCAAGTAGGCCACGGAAAGGAGATGAAGGTCGTTTCCGGAGGATAGTTCGCGGCGAGCTTTAGCGAAGTGAGGTTCGTTCGGACCTTCTTTCCCGGTCAGAAAACCGATTTTATAGTCCTCAAGGTAGGCAGTGGCGTTATTTTTCCAGGCAGGAATTTGAGACGGTGAAGCACAAGCGATAAAAAACAAGAAAAAGAGAAGAAAAGGGACAGAATTTCTCATGGTGTTGTAATCTCCGGTTTCTTTTGAGGGCCGAGTAGGGCATCGATTTTTTGGACGGCATTGTCGATCGACCGAACGGCATCATCGATATCGGAGCGAAGGTTGCGAATGTCTTTCGCGCCATCTGAGGCCTCAGAAAGGATTCGATTGATGTGGTCTACGCTTTGATCGAGTTTTTTCAGTTTGGATGAAATGTCCTTTAAAATGAGATTGACATGCAAAAAAGTACCTTCTGAACCAAATAGTTGATCGTTTGTCATATCGGCCATCTGATTGACCTTTTGGACAAGGGAATCGATGTTTGTGGAAATTGATTTAATTTTTTTCAAGGATTCTTGAATGGACTTCGTGCTTTCTTCATCGCCTAGCATCATCTCAACGATTGACTTCTTGGAGGCCAAAGAAGAGGTCAGTAAACGGGTATTTTCAATAGTGCGATGAAAATCCCCCTTTGGACTGGAGAGATTTCTGGTCAAAAGCTCGACATGATCAGTAATTTGGGATAACTTTTCTAAAACGGGTTCCACTTTCGTAATAGCGTCATTGATATCATTGATCGTCGAGACGTCGGAAATTTTGTTTTTGTCCAAGGGAGGGCTGTTCAAATGCGGAGTATTGATAACGATACGTGCGGCGCCAATCAAGGGACGATATAAAACGAACGAGCTGTCGGATCGAATCCATTTGACATGACGGTCAGGAATTTTAATCTTAATCAAGACAATACCGGTATCGCTGAGTTCAAGATCATGAACTTTTCCAATATTGAATCCTGAAAATACAACCGGCATTCCTTCCGTAAAACCATCGCCGGATTTTGAAGAAAGAGTGAAAACATGCATTTTTTCGAAAACGCCCTTACCGATTGCGAGGTAAATCAAGGCCGAGAAAATCAAAAGGCCGCATAGAAGGATAAAAATACCAACCTTGAATTCACGACTCAGAGGCATAAGTCACCATATTTCTCCTTCAACCAAGAGTAGTCATAAATATGACAGCTTGAAAAGAAATGGTCAATTTTTTTTAAAACATTTATGAGAAATTCGCATGTTTGCCAGTGAGAGACCATTTGAAAAGGGCGATCGATCAAAATAACGGCATTCCGGATCATCGCCGCGCGAAGGAGCATGACGAGAAAACGTTCTTCATGGGACAGAGAGGCGTTGCGTTTGAATGCGATGTGAAGAAGATCAACACTTTTCAAAACGTTCAAAGCCAGTTGACGAGCCTCATCTTTCTTCATATTTTCGTGATATTGCTTGATGAGCGCAATATTTAAATAGACATCTTGATTGGAAATGAGCGGAAAGTCTTCAGAAACGGGAGCCGCATCGGTAGGATGTAGGCGCAGGAATTCCGCAAAAGCCAAAGACAAGGACGCTTCTGTATCAAAAAGTTTTATAATAATTTTGTGAGTAATGATAGCACCTCGATAATTAAAATCGATGCAAAAACTTTCACCATACCGCCGGAGACGGAAATGGGGATGCTGGTCAATTCATAGGAGGCCTGTAATCCTTGTCGAATGGGAATGAGGGTGATGAGAAAACCGAAAACGGCACATTTGAGCAGTGCAAGAAAGATGTCGAAAAAGCTTGTCGAATTCAAGATGATATCCGTATAAACGTCCATACTCATCCCAAAAATAAGGCTTGAGAATAAAACACCGCTGCCCAATAAGACAATGGAGAATAAACTGCTCAGCAAGACAATGGATATGATACCATTGATAACGCGGGGCGCTAAAAGGTAATCCATGATGTCAATCCGGAACGCCTCTAAAGAATGGACTTCACGGTTTACTTTCATGACGGCCATTTCCGTGTTGATGGCGGCGGAGGAACGAAGAGTGATCAATAAAACGGTTAGAAAAGGGCAAAGCTCTGTGACGACGAGTCCCATGAGGACATGACCAATAAGCTCTGTCAGACCGAAATCTTTCAGAAGTGTGAAGACAATGCCGATAAGCAGAGAGCCGAAGAGAATGGAAACGAGAAGAAACGAAGGCAAAATCTGAACAGATGTGAAATAAATTTGATTGATGAGAACTTCACGCATGGCTGAATTGTACGTTTTACGACGAAACATTCGAGAAAGAACATGAAATGCAAATGCGCTGGTCGATGCGAAAGTCGAAAGAAAAAATATGCCGCGACGGCCAAGAGTATGAATGAAGGCAGTCATAGGATTACTCCATCAAGATCGTTCAATCGTATCATAGGATGAATGAGAGTTCAAATAACCTTTTAATATTTGACAAACAATGACGATTCATTATATTGGCCTCAGCTTGGAAAAATGGTCATCTAGACTGTAACAGACGCCCATAAGGGCTTGGAGGAAAAAAATGAAAGAATCAAATCGTAAGACATTCTTTATGTTTCTAATGGCCTTTCTGGTCGCATTTTTCATCGTATCGCTCGTAGGGGTTTTGAGGTCATCATTTACAACGACCGGTGCGCCGGAGATTCCTGCCGCACAAGCGGGTCCTGCGGCTTCAGAAGGGATAACGAAGACGCCATTGTCTTTTTCTGATTTGACGGAAAAGGTAAAGCCAGCCGTGGTCAACATCAGCACCACGAAAACTTTGAGAGGCAGAGGAAGATATAACATGCCGTTTGGAAATTCTCCTTTTGGCGACGATTTTTTTGAACGCTTTTTCGGTGATATTCCAAGAAGGGAATTTAAACAAAGAAGTCTGGGCTCTGGTTTTATCATCAGCAATGATGGATACATCTTCACGAATAATCATGTGATCGAGCAAGCGGACAAAATCTTGGTAAAAATATCCGACGGGAAAGAGTATGAAGCGAAAATTATTGGAACAGACCCAAACACGGATCTCGCTTTAATAAAAATTAAGCCTGAGAATAGCCTGCCAGTCGCTGAGATCGGTGATTCTGATAAGGTCAAGGTTGGCGAGTGGGTGATTGCCATCGGAAACCCTTTTGGGCTCGATGCAACGGTCACGGCAGGGATCGTGAGCGCGAAGGGACGAGTGATAGGAGCGGGACCTTATGATAATTTTATCCAGACGGATGCCTCCATCAACCCGGGAAACAGCGGTGGTCCGCTTTTCAATATGGATGGTAAAGTGATCGGCATCAATACGGCTATCATTGCGCAAGGACAGGGAATTGGATTTGCAATTCCCATCAATATGGCCAAATCAATTTTGAGCGATTTGAAAACAAAAGGGAAAGTGACGAGAGGGTGGCTCGGGATATCCGTACAAGATATCAACGAAGAAATGGCAAAGAATTTGAATCATAAAACAAAAGGAGGCGCTCTCGTTTCAGACGTCTTTAAAGACGATCCCGCCGACAAAGCCGGAATCAAGGTAGGGGACATCATCACGGAAATCAATGGTAAGCCGGTAAAGGATACCCATGAACTGCTCATTCTGATTGCAGGGATGCATGTGGGGCAAATTGCCAACATCAAAGCGATAAGAGATGGCCGAGAAATGAGTTTCCAAGTCAAAGTTGGGGAAAGGAAAGATGATTTGGCGCGAGCGGGCGTAGAGAAATCAGGAAAAAGCCAATTCGGAATTACAGCACAGGACATAACACCTGAAATGGCAAGGCAATTGGGAATATCTCGAGAGGGGGTTATTATCGCGGAGGTACAGGCGGGCTCACCGGCGGATGAAGTGGGAATCCAGCCGCAAGATGTTATTGTGCAAGTGAACAGAGTGAGAATTTCGTCGATGAAAGATTATAATCGTGAAATCTCCAAAGCTGCGGAAAAGAAGAGCGTAACGCTGTTAATCAAAAGAGGTCGATCGAGCTTTTTTGTGGCTTTGAAGGCGGAATAGAAAAGAGGAGGGGAAAGGCAGGCAGAAATGCCTGCCTTTTCTTTTTTTAAAGAAAAATTATTCCGGCGTCTTAAAGTTGGGATTGACCATTTAAATGGTTGTAAAGCATTTTTTAAAGCGATCCGAGATAGAAGCGTTCCTATGAATCTTATAGACTACGCGGGCGTGATTCATTTTCACTCAAAATATTCCTACGACGGGTATTCTCCAATACCCTCTATAATAAAAGACGCCGAGAAATGTGGGATTGATTTCTTAATGCTCACAGATCACGATCATCTAAAGGCAAAAGAGGATGGATGGGAGGGGTGGCATGGCGAAACGCTGCTCATTGTCGGGCAGGAAGTTTCACCCAGATATAATCATTACCTGGCATTTAATATTCCCGCGCCTATTTCATTTTCGGAAGATAAAGAAGGTCGTTTTCCGCAAAAATACATTGATGATGTTAAGAAAAAGAGCGGTATTGGATTTATTGCTCATCCCGATCATGAGGGAGCTCCCATGTTTCACGTGAAACATTACTGCTGGAACGACTGGAATGTTAGTGGTTATGATGGGATAAGTATATGGGATTTTATGACGGATTGGCAAAAAAGTCTCAGTGGCTACCTGCGGAGCCTCTTGAGTTTCCTTGCTCCCGCTTATTTTTTAAAAGGTCCTCGCTCAGTCACTTTGGAGCGTTGGGATCGACTCAATGCGATTAAAAAAACGGTCGGGATTGGTGAGTTGGATAATCATGCCAGCACCAAAAAGCTACTGATTTTTTCTTTTTCGGCCTTTCCTTTTAAAAAGGCCTTTCGTTTCATTCGTACGCACATATTGACGGATAAACCATTCTGTGGCGATGCTCGACAGGATATTGATCTGGTTTACCGTACGCTTCTTTCGGGCCGCTGCTATGTGGCATTGGAATATTTCCGCCCTTCGAAAGGATTTTCCTTCCATATCATGGATCATCGTCGAGAGACCTTTTCGATGGGAGATTCTCTACAAGTGACGGGATCGGGGCTCCTGTCGGTTGCTTTTCCATTTTCCGGAAGAATTCATGTGATTCGAAATGGAAGGATATGGAAAACAGCCACGGGGAAAGAATTTCAATCATCCATTGATGAGCCGGGCGTCTATCGCGTTGAAGTTTTCTTGAAGTCCGCATGGAAATACCGACCATGGATTTTTTCCAATCCAATTTTCGTTGACAGGTAGAGACAACGAATCTTTAATTTATGTTTTTTTAAAGGTATCCATGCATTGCGTAACAGGGCTCAGATGGCCGCGCGACGGGGACCTGTTGCAAGAGGGTGCTGCTGTATAATAATAATATTTAATAATTTCAAATTGTTACAAGATTTTTTAGGGTGGGAATGGGATCTCCCCGGGTGTGAGCGCAAAGATATTTTTGGCTCAGGAAGGTGGACCTTCTTCAGATCGCTCTTATTCGTATAGAATCTGCCGCAATAATGATTTCCTCGACCGCTCCAATGGCTTTGTCTATAAAAATCATGAGCGGAGCAGATGGAGGACAAAAAGCATTTTGAGAGTGCTGGTTGTTCGACATGGCTTTGACCTGTCAGAAGATCGGAAGCTTCTAGACAGGCTGAAGGCATGCTCGGGAGCTTGCTTGTAGGAGTGCTATTGCTGACACTTCGCACAATAATACGTGCTTCTGCCTGATTGCTTGATTCTGACAATCCTGCCGCCACACATGGGACAAGTTTTTCCCTCCCTTCCATAGACTTTCAACGCGTGTTGATTTTCACCAGGATGGTCGAAGAGATCCCGCCAGTCCGATATCGACGTTCCCCTCTTGTCTAGGCTCGTTTTTAATATGCGCCGTGCATGCCGGAAAAGCGTGTCCCACTGATCTTTGCCGAGGGAAGACGCCGGGCGCTTGGGCGATATGCCCGCCCGATGCAGAATTTCGCACGCGTAGATATTTCCGATACCGGCGATGGCTTTAGAATCCATAAGCAGACTCTTCACCGATATATTTCGTCGGGCGTGCCGAGCGCCAAAAATTTTCGCGTCGAATTTGTGCAAGAGATCATTGGCCGTTCTTAGGGGGTGTGTGTGTTCAATGTTGATTGTGGCGAAACGACGCGGATCGACCAGATCAACAGTTCCCTCTGAAAAAATCATTCTCCATCGTGTGTGAGGTTTGCATTCTTTCTGAACGTTCCAGAAAAGACGACCTGACATTCTCAGATGAATAAACAGGCAGCGGCCGTCATCCAGAAGAAGACCGATGGTTTTGCCAAATCGTCTCACATCGCGAATCATGCGGTCGGCCGGACTTTCAAGGTGAGCGAGCTTGGGATCAAAAATTTGTGTTTGGATGATTCGTTTTGTTTTCACCGTTTCTCGGAGTTGACGACACAAGGTTTCTACTTCCGGAAGCTCGGGCATTTTGAATGTCTCCTTTCTCCTTACCTTAGCGCAGAGCCGATCACGAATTTGTTGAAATGCCGATCTGTCGCGAGTTTCAGAAGATCATATAAAATGCTGTGCCTCTCGCGATAGGCATGAATCCCCGTGAATTCGGGCCGGCTGAAAAACGTCATTTAAGTTTTTTTGGTTTCTTTCCGATTTTTTCACCAAGTGCTTCGCGCTTGGAAATCCCACGCAGCAAGGTTTCCAAGCATCGTCAACGGATGGCCTTTGCCGCCGAGTGTGATGTCGATGAGAAAATTTTTCACTTTTTGGTTAAAAATGCAAAATAATTATTGACAATTTTTTTTGCTTGCGTAAAACGAAAATAAATGACGCCGAAATTTTTTTTCGGTTATTTTCTCAAACGGGAGAACGCTTCCGGAAGGAGGATGAATGGAAAACGAGACCCTGTTTAATGAGGAGGCTGAACCTCCTGGTCATGCGACCGGTCTTGTCAATACGAAAAATGAGGCGCCGGAATTTTTTCTGCCGCCTCAAAGTAATCCCCGTCCCGCACTGGTGAAGGCAAAGCCGGAGCGATTGTATTTTCCGTTTAAAGACTCCCCAAGAGCCAAAGCTTTCCGTAAAAAACATTATCCCGACATCAGCCGCATTGAGTGGTTCGACTGGCGCTGGCAATTGCAAAACGCGATTCGGGATGCCGCGACGCTTGATGCGATCGTCCCCTTGACCGAAAGCGAACGTCAGGCCATGATGCAGCCCTCGGGTGATCTACCGGTGGCGATTACGCCTTACTATGCCAGCCTTCTGAACCCCAACGATGCCGCCGCGCCGCTTAGGCGTTCTGTGATTCCAGTTGTCGATGAATGCCTCCACACCAAAGGTGAAGAAGAAGATCCGCTTTGCGAAGACGCAGATTCCCCCGTTCCGGGCATTGTTCACCGATACCCGGACCGGGTTTTGTTTCTCGTTACGGACATTTGTTCGACTTATTGCCGCTACTGTACTCGTTCTCGAATTTTCGGACGCCAGCATCAATGTTTCATCGATACCGTCAAATGGGAGATGGCTCTCACCTATATCGCGTCGAATTCCAATATCCGCGACGTCCTGCTCTCCGGGGGCGATCCCCTGACCCTGTCGGACGACCGCCTCGAATGGCTCTTGTCACGCTTGAGGGACATTCCGCACGTCGAGCTCCTTCGCATCGGCACGAAAGTTCCGGCTGTCCTGCCGCAGCGGATTACGCCCGCGTTGGTGTCGATGCTGAAGAAATATCACCCCCTGTGGATGAGCATTCACGTGACACATCCGGATGAACTGACGCCGGAGATGAGCGCCGCGTGTATTCGACTGGCGGATGCGGGTATTCCTTTGGGGAGTCAAACGGTTTTGCTTTCCGGAATCAATGATTCCGTTCCCGTCATGATGCGCCTGGTGCATGGCCTGTTGCAGATTCGTGTCCGCCCGTATTATCTCTATCAGTGTGACCCGATCTTCGGTTCGGGACACTTCCGCACCACCGTTGAAAAGGGACTCGAGATTATCCGCGGTCTCCGCGGGCACACCTCCGGTTATGCGGTGCCGCACTTCGTCGTGGATGCACCGGGCGGCGGCGGAAAGATTCCCCTTCTCCCCGACTACTGGCAGGGACGCGACACCGAGTATGTCTATGTGAAGAACTACGAAAACCGGGTGTTCCGCTACCCCAACATCCAGTGCGAGGCCTCTCGTTAGGCGGCGCATGCGCATCGGCTTTACCTACGACCTCAAAGACGACTATCTTAAGGCCGGGTTCAGCGAAGAAGAGGCG
>CAZPTW010000003.1:0-20535 GCA_964589235.1 uncultured Smithella sp.
TTTTTCCCACATCACCTTGTTTTGCTGATTTTTAGCCGTCAATTTGACGCCCATGTAATGCCAGACGGCCATATAGAGATCTAACCAGAAATCAAAAATTTCTCCTTCGACGATAAGGGCAGATTCATTCGGAAATTGTCCCTCTTTGATGTTTGACTCCTGAATGACCGTATAACCGGCTTCTCTGAGTGAGTCGGCAAAATATCCGGTTAAGAGGTCAGTCAGTCTGACATGCTCTTCCGTTGCAATATGTCCTAAAACCATGCCGAAACCGTTGCGTTTGTTGCCGATATATTGTCTGTCCTGAGTTCGAACATCCTTGAATTCCTTAAGCAGAACCGTTCCATGCTTTTTGGTTTCAATTTTCGCCAATGGGTCGTGTTCTACTCTCACTCGTGTGATCCCCGCGGCACACCCGGTTAAAACAAGGCATAAAAAAACAAGACTCAATTGGCCAATAAATCTTTTGTTCACTCTTTTCCCCTCTATAGATGAGATTCAATTATTCAGGGCAATGGGCTCCTAGGGTTATCCATTCTCTCATCTTTGATGTAAAAATTTTATGATCCATGGGTGGAGACGTTCGTCCCTTTCCTGGATTCCACCCCCATAGCACCAAGGGATCGGCGTCAAGGTGCTCGATGATTTGGTGTCCGGTTTTCCCGCCGTTCTGTTTCGGGTCTTTGAGCTGGCGACAGAGCTCTGCTGGAGTTTTACCCTGAAAAATCATCGGCATGGATTCTGTCGGCATATGCCAATTGGGTACACCCGGCGGACCATCCGGCTGGTTCTTGTCTCGATGGCAAAGGGTGCAGGACATGCCTGCCGTTCCTTTTCCATCTGGACCGCGTTTAACATTAAACCGGTGGGGTAGCGATGTATCGGAAATCATCGGCGCATCTCCGGCAGGGTGACAATTGATACAGCGGGGATGAAAAAAAACGTTACAAGCTTCCACGAACGCCTTCTGGGATGCCTGACGATCCTGAGATGCGGCCAAAGGTTTATCTTCGAAAACTTTTAAAGAGACTGTCAGGATCGTTAGGAGGATTATTCCGATCAAAATCCCAAAGGAGACGTTGTTTCCATTCTGTTGCCGATTTTTCATCGTGGTTTCTCCTTGCTCGATAAAATATTATAGAAAATCCGACTTGTTCTGTCAATCGAAGCTGTACGGCGTGTAAGAAGCAAATGATTTGTCCGGTTCTGTAGCACATAAACTGTCCGGTTGATAAGTTACCTCAATATGAGGTGACGGATGAGACGGACGGAGTATCTACAGGAGACCCGAAAGACGCAATTTTTTAAGATGTATGCACTCTGACAAGAAGGGAGATCAAGCCAGGAAGAAGCGGCAACGGTATTGGGGGTATGCGGCCGACCGTTGAAGAATGGTAAGCGTTCCTCCCTTGGTCGGGAGAAGGCATTGATGACATCCTCTGCTATTAGAAACACTATGCCGTAAGCGCCGACAAATGCATCGCTTCAGAGGAATGAAACTCCAAATTTCTGCCAAATCATTAGCGGTGTCATTATTTGAGGCTCACGGTGAGAGTCCTGCAATATCTCGACGGCTTACTCACCCTCTTACATGGACCCAGCAAACCGGCCGATCATGATCCACGTGGAAAGCTGAAAGAAGTGAAAAATGCGGCTTGACCGGGGTTTCCCTCAACCGTCTCCCGCACTGCCGCCCAAAAATCGCTGGAGAGCGCCTGGGTATAACTTCTCCACTTGGCGAGACTGGCGCTCGTGTACCGCTCACCTCCCATCTCTCAAATACTTTCTGCAGGCGAAAAGAAAAACGGAAATTACTATTTACTTTTGGCATCAAAACATGAATTGAGGATATTTCAAAACAAATTAATTTTTTCTTGATGATCGCTATATGTAGTGGTAATATCCGCTCCAACCCCAACATATTGAGTCATGATGGGATCATTTTAGAAATGATTATTTACATTTTTAGGGGGTGTCGATGAATAACAAGATCCGTAAAAGAGATGGAAGACTCGTCAAATTCAATGCAGAGAAAATTACTCACGCTATAGCAAAAGCAGGAGCAGCGACAGAAGAATTCGACATCAAGGAAGCCAGAAAGTTAACCATTAAAGTCTTGAGTCTCTGTGAACAACTTTTTAATGGGAAAATTCTCTCGGTTGAGGAAATACAGGATATTGTTGAAGAAGTTCTCCTTCAATCCCCTTATCGAAAAACGGCGAAAGCTTACATCATTTATCGAGACCAGCACTCGAGGCTTCGTGACATCACTAATAAAATGGAGGTGGATCTGGTCGATCAGTACCTGAAAAAAGTCGACTGGAAAGTTAATGAAAACAGCAATATGGATTACTCTCTGCAAGGCCTCAATAATTACATTTCTTCGGAAGTGAGCAAAGTCTATTGGCTCAATGAAATCTATTCGCCTGAAATTCGCAAAGCTCATACTGAAGGCGATTTTCACATTCATGATTTAAGCTTATTGTCAGTCTATTGTGTGGGATGGGACTTGTACGACTTGCTTCTTCAGGGCTTCCGAGGGGTTTCCGGCAAGGTGGAGAGTAAACCCGCAAAACACCTCCGCAGCGCATTGGGACAGATCGTCAACTTTTTTTATACTCTTCAGGGAGAGGCTGCAGGCGCGCAAGCTTTTTCTAACTTTGACACTCTGCTGGCGCCTTTTATTCGCTATGACAAACTGAATCTCAAGGAGATTAAACAGGCGTTGCAAGAGTTTATTTTTAATATCAATGTCCCCACACGTGTGGGATTTCAGACACCGTTTACCAACGTCACAATGGATTTAGTGGTTCCAAAGTATTATGCAAACCAGCATGTTGTTGTCGGAGGTCAACCTCAGAAAGAAACTTATGGAGAATTTCAGCATGAAATGGATTTATTCAACAAAGCTTTCCTTCAAGTGATGGCAGAGGGGGACGCCAAAGGGAGGGTTTTTACATTTCCCGTCCCAACATATAGCGTGACAAAAGACTTTGACTGGGACAGTCCGAATATGGAAGATCTGTGGGAAATGACGGCCAAATACGGCGTTCCTTATTTCTCGAATTTTGTC
This sequence comes from uncultured Smithella sp., assembly GCA_964589235.1. Taxonomy (GTDB): domain Bacteria; phylum Desulfobacterota; class Syntrophia; order Syntrophales; family Smithellaceae; genus UBA8904. The sequence continues at coordinate 3,074 of CAZPTW010000003.1, forward strand.
AATTCGGATATGAACCCCGAAGATGCACGCAGCATGTGTTGCCGTCTTCGCATTGATAATCGAGAATTGCAGGTCAGAGGTGGTGGCCTTTTCGGGTCGCACCCGTTGACCGGCTCAATCGGTGTCATAACGATCAATATGCCCCGCATCGGATATTTGGCTAAATCCAAAAAGGATTTTATGGAAAGGTTGGGCAAATTGATGGACACGGCAAAAGAGAGTCTGGAAACAAAGAGAAAGGTGCTTGAAAAATTCACAGAAGGGAATCTTTATCCCTACACCCGGTACTACTTGAGAAACATTAAAGAAAGATTCGGCGAGTACTGGAAAAACCATTTTTCAACCATCGGTTTAGTGGGGATGAATGAGGCTTGTCTGAATCTCATAGGAACCAACATTGCTTCATCTGAAGGCCAAGTTTTCACGAAATACGTTCTCGACTTTATGAGAGACAGATTGATTGCCTATCAGAAAGAAACGGGCAACAATTACAATCTTGAGTCTACGCCGGCGGAAGGGACATCTTACCGTTTGGCGAAGATCGATCGTGAAAAATTTCCAGATATTATCTGCGCAGGAGACGGCAAATCCAAAAATGCCGAACCATATTATACAAATTCAACACAATTGCCGGTCAATTATACCGATGATATTTTTGAAGCCCTGGATTTACAAGATGAGATTCAAACTCGATATACGGGAGGTACAGTTTTTCATGCTTTTGCAGGCGAACGCGTGGATGATCCCTCAGCCATAAAATCATTGGTTAGAAAAATTTGTTCCAAGTACCATCTGCCTTATTTAACGTTTACACCGACGTTTAGCGTTTGTCCATCTCACGGTTACATCAAAGGAGAGGTTGAGAATTGTCCAACCTGTCAAGAGGCATGTGAAGTTTATTCGCGAGTGGTCGGATATCTTCGTCCGGTCAAACAATGGAACAAGGGGAAACAAGAAGAGTTCGAAGCGCGACAGGTTTTCAGGTTACAATAGAAGATGAAAATTGGAGGACTGCATAAAGTTTCGTTAATTGATTACCCGGCTAAAATTAGTGCCGTTGTTTTTACTCAAGGGTGTAATTTTCGCTGTTCATACTGCCACAATCCGGAGTTGGTTGACTCAAGGCTGTTTCAGCCGTGTCTGCCGGAAAATGACATTCTGGATTTTTTGTCGACGCGTGTAGGAAAACTCGAAGGAGTTACAATCACAGGTGGAGAGCCAACGTTGCAGGAAAATTTGGTCCCCTTCATTCGACGCATTCGGAAGTTGGGATTCAATGTCAAATTGGACACCAACGGATCTAACCCGGACTTGCTAGCTGAAATGATCGGAGAGAAGCTACTGGATTTTGTGGCTATGGATATCAAAGCACCACTAGAAAAGTATTCAAGTGTTGTTCACGTCCCTGTGAAAACGGACGATATTCGTCGAAGCATTCAACGAGTGATTAAGTCGCGAGTGCCCCACGAGTTTCGTACGACAGTTGTCGCTTCTCAACTTGAACCAAAAGATTTTTTGGTCATCTCTCAAGAAATTAAGGGGGCAAAGCGTTATGTGCTGCAGAAGTATCAGCCGGTTAAATCTCTTGCTGGTAAATTTTTACGGGATAGAACCTATTCTGATGATGAGTTGATTTCCATCGCAAAAAAATTAGAAAAAAACATACCATTAATTATTGTTCGTTGAATGTAGAGTTGCGGGGATGACGAAATCAGACAAAACGAAGATTAAAAAAGTCGATGAATCCGATCATATCCGAATGCTTTCGGAAATTGGTATGGCGCTATCAGCGGAAAAGGACATCCATCGGCTTTTGGAAATGATTCTAACCGAGGCGAGAACTCTTACGAATGCTGATGGTGGAACCCTTTATCTCTTATCTGAAGATTCTAAAGAATTGAATTTTGCAATCGTTCAAAATGAATCATTAAAATTGAACATGGGTGGGACGGGGGGGAGAATGACTTGGCCGCCGGTCAAATTGACAACGGCTGAGGGGATGCCAGATCATACCCATGTTTCTGCGCATGTCGCCATCACAGGAGAGGTAATCAATATTGAAGATGTGTACGATGCCGTTGGATTTAATTTCGAAGGGACCAGATTTTTTGATTCAGAAACGAGATATCGTTCCCAGTCGATGCTTGTTGTTCCAATGCGCAATCACGAGAACGACATCATCGGAGTTTTACAACTCTTGAACGCGAAAGATCCAGGAACAGGAAGAATCGTTACATTCTCGGAAAAAGCGAAAACACTGGCCATGTCGTTAGCCTCACAAGCCGCCGTCGCTTTGACGAACAATCGTCTGATCAGTGATTTGGAAAATCTGCTCGATGCCTTTATTAAGACGATCGCAACGGCCATCGACGAAAAATCACCCTACACCGGAGGACATGTTCGACGTGTGGCGGATTTGACCATGATGATCGCAGAAAAAATCAATGCGGCGACTGACGGTCCATTTGCAAGTGTTCGTTTGTCGAAAGAAGAAATGAAAGAGTTGCATATGGCCGCCTGGCTTCATGATGTGGGAAAGATCACCACACCTGAACACGTTGTGGATAAATCGACAAAATTGGAAAAAGTTTACGATAGAATTGAAGATATCAGAAAGCGCTTTGAATTGCTCAAGCGTGAGTATCAAATGGAAATGGCAAATATCAGAGAAAATGCATCCAGTCTTTCCGATAAAGAAATAAAGAAGGAACTCAAAGACCTAGATGATGAATATCAGTTTCTGGTCCAGGTAAATTATGGAAGTGAATTCACCCGTGACGAAATGATCGAGCGCATCAAGCAGATAGCTCAAAGACATTGGCGTATGAGCTCTCAAACCATGCCGCTTTTGTCTGAAGACGAGATTTATAATCTTTGCATACGCCGAGGAACACTCAATGACGAAGAAAGGAGTATCATCAACAGTCACGCGGCGGTCACCTACAAGATGCTGTCCCAGCTGCCGTTTCCAAAAAAAATGGCCAAGATTGCAGAGTTTGCCGCCGCGCATCACGAAAAACTCGATGGCAGCGGTTATCCACTCGGATTGAAGGGGGACGATCTGCCTCTACAGGCGAGGATCATTGCTTTGGCAGACATATTTGAGGCATTGACCGCCAAAGACAGGCCGTATAAAAAAGGCAAAACGCTCTCCGAAGCGATGAATATTATGAGACAGATGGTTGAGGCTTTTCATATAGACGCCGATTTATTTGTACTCTTCGTCAGAGAAAAGATTCATTTGGATTATGCCCGTCGAGAACTGGCCCCACATCAAGTCGATATATGAAGTGAAACGGGGGACAGTGTGGGATTAAAAAAGTCGATTGCTTCAAAGAAAAAAATTTTCTTGATTTTATGGTTTTATGTGTTAGCTTAATCCGAAAGCGGTGATTTAAGGGTAACTTGCTCCGCTCTATAAATGTGCTAAAGCACTGATTTTTAAAATTGAAATGAAACCCGTGCTTTGGCGCGGGTTTTTATTTGGAATCCGCACTAAAAAATCTGTGAGGAGAAAGATTATGCAGATCTCATCGGAAAGTGTGAAAGTAGGTCATCCTGATCTGGTGGCGGACATTATTGCGGCAAATATTATCGCTGCTATCTTGGATGAAGAAAAGAAGCATAAGCTTACGCTGGCCAACATGCCGCACTGTGGTATTGAAGTTTTTTTAGGAAAAGGCATCTGTATGATTGGCGGGGAGGTCCGCTCGAGGGTTTATGTCGATATTGATAAAATTGCCAGGGATTCCGTCTTGGCGCTTGGATATAATCATGCGGCAGTTGGATTAAATGGACATCTCATGGGAGTGTTAAATGCCATTATCCCGCAGTCGGAAGATATCAATCTCGGGACAAGTTGCCTCCTCAACAAGGATCAGGAAATCGGTGCCGGAGATCAGGGCATTATGTATGGCTTTGCCTGCGATGAAACACCGGAAATGTTACCGATGCCGTATGTGTTGGTCAATAAACTCATGAGAGCTTTTGAATACTGTCAAGATCCCATTTTCGCACCGGATGGAAAGGGGCAGGTTTCAGTTGACTATGATCCGAAAACCGGCAAGCCCATGCGGGTGGCTAAAGTGCTCATGTCCAACGCGATTGACTATCGTTATGTCAAAGGTGATCGTTCAAAAGTTCGCGATCGAGCAAAAAAAATTGCTTTCGAATCCTTGAAGGAATTCGTGGATAAAAAAACGGAATTTTTATTCAACCCGACCGGGGAATGGAATGCCGTCAATTCATGTAGTGCTGCGGATTCGGGCGTCACCGGGCGTAAACTGGTCGTCCAGTTTTATGGGGGGTATCCCGGTGCTCAGCTAGGAGGTGGTGCGGTTGTGAATAAGACGCCGGAAAAAGTGGATTGTTCAGCCGCGTTCGGTGCCCGCTATGTAGCAAAAAATATTGTTGCAGCGGGACTGGCTACAAAATGTTCCGTACAGTTGGCCTATGCTATTGGCATTGCCGATCCTTTTTCCATTTATGTTAATACCTTTGGTACCGGAAAGATTCCGGATGAGACCCTTGGGAGAATGATCGAAACGAATTTTGATTTGACGCCGGAAGGCATGATTGAGAAATTCAACCTGCTGGACGGAAATATTTATCGGAAAATTCCCCGTACCTTCTTCATGGACGATTATAGATGGGAAAAGACGGATATGGCCAAAGTATTGCAGAAAGCCGTGAAATAGAAAAAATGAACAGGAGAGGATTGTGATCCAAAGATATTCAAGAAAAAAAATGGCGGAGATCTGGAGCCAGGAAAATAAATATCGGAAATGGCTGGATGTGGAACTGGCGGCTTGCGAAGCGATGGTGAAACAAGGAAAGATTCCGGCTGCCGCATTTGAAAATATCAAGTCCAAAGCAGTTATCAACGTAGACCGTATCGATGAAATTGAGAAAATTACGAAGCACGACGTGATCGCCTTTGTTTCCTCTTTAACGGAAGTTGTAGGGGAAGATGGGCGTTTTATTCATATGGGGCTGACCTCATCGGATGTTTTAGATACAGCGTTGGCATTGCAGATGAGGGAGTCGTCGGAGATCCTACTTGAGGATATCGATCAGCTCTTAGAGGTTATCAAAAGAAAGGCTTTTGAACATAAAACGACACTGATGATCGGCCGGTCACATGGTATTCACGCAGAGCCGATAACATTTGGTTTGAAAATGGCCCTGTGGTATCAGGAAATGCAGCGCAACCGTGAACGTTTGGTAAGAGCTAAGGAGACGGTGAGCTTTGGAAAAATTTCAGGAGCTGTGGGAACTTTTGCTTTTGTTGAACCGTTTGTGGAAGAGTATGTCTGCGAGAAACTTGGGCTCAAACCAGCACCGATCTCATCTCAAATCATCCAGCGGGACCGTCATGCCGAGTTTTTCACCACTTTGTCCATAATCGCTTCCTCTCTGGACAAGTTTGCCCAAGAAATACGTCTCCTCCAGCGCACCGAAGTACGGGAGGCCGAAGAATACTTCTCTCCGGGGCAGAAGGGATCATCGGCCATGCCACACAAGCGGAATCCCGTTTTATCGGAAAACATTTCAGGACTCTCTCGTTTAGTCGGTTCTTATGCCTTAGCCGCATTGGAAAATGTTGCCTTATGGCATGAACGCGATATTAGCCATTCATCCGTCGAACGGGTTATCGGACCTGATGCCACGATATTGGTGGATTTTATGTTGACGCGTTTTACAGGCTTGATGGATAAATTGCTCGTTTACCCTGACAGAATGTTGGCCAACCTTAATATTACCAATGGTGTCATTTTCTCGCAAATGGTCTTGTTGGCTCTCATCGATAAAGGATTATCCCGTGAAGACGCCTACGCTGTCGTCCAGAAACATGCAATGAAGTCTTGGAAGGAAAATATCGCATTCAAGACACTTCTGGAAAAAGATGAAGTCATCCAAAAGGTTTTAAATGCAAAAGAACTAGACAAAATTTTCGACGTCAATAATTTCCTAAAGCATTTGGATTACAGTTTCAAAAGGGTCTTCGGTTGAGGTTGAGAGGAAGATTATTTTCTTCTGAAAGAGATCAAATGATCGGCATTATGATTTTTATTCCTTTACCAGGACCGTGTCTTTAAGGAAAGCGTCACTGGAATGCGGATAGTCCATCGTATAATGTAAGCCGCGGCTTTCCTTGCGAGACTGCGCGCTCAAAACGATCAACTTGGCCACGGTGGTGATATTGCGTAGTTCGATTAAATCTTTTGTGACCTTGTAGTTCCAGTAATATTCGTGAATCTCTTTTTGAATCATTTCAATTCGACGCAGAGCGCGTTCCAAGCGCTTGTCCGAGCGGACAATGCCGACATAATTCCACATGCAGCGGCGGATTTCATCCCAGTTATTGGTGACCACAATCGTGTCATTGCTTTCTGAACTGTCGACCGGGTCCCAAGGGGGGATTGATATGGTGCTCATTTCGGTCTGGCGAAACGACTTCGAAATCTTTGTGAAAACTCTGTGAGAATAGACCAAAGCTTCCAAAAGAGAATTACTGGCCAATCGATTGGCGCCGTGAAGACCGGTGCATGACACTTCTCCGCAAGCGAATAAGTTATCGATAGAAGTCTTGCCGTCGTGGTCGACAGCCACGCCGCCGCAAATATAATGAGCTGCGGGGGCGATGGGAATCGGCTGAACAGACATGTCAATCCCATATTCCAGGCACTTGTTGTAAATGTTAGGAAAGCGATCCATCAGGAATTCCCGGCTGCGATGTGTAATATCCAGAAGCACGTATTCGTCACCGGATTGTTTGATTTCATTGTCGATGGCTTTTGCGACCACGTCTCGCGGCGCAAGGCTTTTCATGGGATGATACTTTTCCATGAAAGTGGAACCGTTTTTCAATCGAAGAATCCCTCCCTCGCCACGGACCGCTTCGCTGATTAGAAACGCTTTGGCTTCCGGATGATACAAGCAAGTCGGATGAAATTGGATGAATTCCATATTGGCGATTTTGGCCCCTGCTCGATAAGCCATGGCAATTCCATCACCGGTTGCGATGTCCGGGTTGGTTGTAATTAAATATACTTTGCCTGCTCCACCGGTGGATAAAATGGTATATTTCGCCCGATAGGTGTGAATTTCATCTCTATTGATGTCAAGCACATAAGCGCCGAGACAATTGATAATTTTTCCTTGAGGATCTTTTTGAATGATCAAATCGATGCTGATATGATTCTCAAAAATGGTAACATTCGGGAGAGCTGCCACTTTTTCATGAAGCGCCCTTTCAATTTCCCGGCCTGTAAGATCTTTGGCATGGAGAACGCGTCTTTTATGATGCCCCCCTTCCTGTCCCAGATCGAAAGAATATGGTGGTATCTCCGACTTCGTGAAATTAACACCCCAATCGATCAATTCCTGGATGCGAGGAGGGGCTTCACGGATCACAAAGTCCACAACATCTTTATGACATAGGCCTGCGCCGCATATCAGGGTATCTTCGATATGCTCTTCAAAACTGTCTGTTTTATCGGTCACCGCGGCGATTCCGCCTTGGGCGTAGTTCGTGTTGGATTCTGATTTTTCTTTCTTGGTCACGATAGCCACTGAGCCGAGGGTTGATGCCTTAATGGCAAAGCTCAGTCCCGCGATTCCGCTGCCGATAATGAGGAAGTCTGTTTGAAATTCCATAAATCACGTCCGATTCATGATCATCAAATGTTTGTTTACAAATCCCCTGTGCTTTTATATAAGCAATTTCTGCTTTTAGTAAAGCAAATAATGAAAAAGGATTTTTTATCGTTGCTGGTTTTAGGAATTGAATCATCATGTGACGAAACAGCGGCTGCAATCGTTAAAGACGGTAACCTTCTATCCAACGTTATTGCTTCCCAAATCAAAGATCATAGTACTTATGGTGGTGTGGTGCCGGAAATAGCCTCCCGCAAGCATATTGAAGCGATCTCTCCCGTCATTTGTGAGGCTTTGGCAAAGTCTGGTGCGGATCTTAAAGATATCGAGGGTATTGCGGTCACCCGAGGTCCAGGATTAATCGGCTCTCTATTGGTCGGTCTATCGACGGCAAAAGCGCTGGCCTACGGTTTGGGTGTGCCTTTTGTCGGCGTCAATCATTTGGAAGGACATATTATGGCATCCTTTCTCATGGAAAAGAAGCCACAGTTTCCTTTCGCCGCCCTTGTGGTCTCAGGCGGGCATACCAATGTGTATCATGTTAAAAATTACCATCAATTTCAATTACTTGGACAAACGCGAGATGATGCGGCGGGGGAAGCATTTGACAAGGCAGCCAAGCTACTTGATCTCGGATACCCTGGGGGCGTGATCATCGATAAAATTGCCAAGAATGGAAACCCCAAGGCGTTTAATTTTCCGCGCGCCATGAAAGATTCACCTGATTTCAGTTTCAGCGGATTAAAAACATCACTCCTGGTTTTGCTCAAGAAAAGAGGTTGCCGTTTCAGGGATGACGAACTGCCAGACGTGGTGGCAAGTTATCAAGAAGCGATTATGGATGTATTGGTTGAAAAGACCGTCAAGGCAGCCCTTGAACATAATATTGCTCAGATCGTGGTTTGCGGGGGGGTCGCGGCCAACAGCCGATTGCGCCAAAGGTTTGCCGAGGCAGTCCAAGACGTTTCTTTGGAGTTGTTCATTCCGCCAATGGTTTTGTGCACCGATAATGCGGCCATGATCGCCTGTCTGGGGGAAATGATGCTGAAAAGCGGTCGGCATGATGCTCTCGATTTGAACGCAATTTCTAGATGGCCGCTGGTGGAAGCTTCCAAAAGCTCATGCAGTTGATCATAGACTTGTTCATGAGTGCACCAAGAGAAATCCTGCGCAGATATGATTTACGACCCAATAAAAAGTTGGGACAATCTTTTCTCGTCGATATCAGCACCATTCATCGAATCGCGGATGTTGCTCGGATTTCAGATAAAGACACGGTCGTGGAAATCGGTGCGGGAGTCGGGGTTCTAACACATGAGCTTTCACAAATGGCAAAGCATGTGATCGCGGTGGAAGTTGATCCCCGTCTTGTTGAAATCTTGGGGCATCAGTTCGGCCACTCTTCTCACGTAACAATACAGTTCGAGGATATATTGAAGTTTGATTATCATTCTAAATCAAATGAATATAGAACAAAACTTAAAGTAGTAGGTAATGTCCCGTACAATATTTCCAGCCCTCTCATCTTCCAATTAATTGCCAACCGGTCTGCCATCGAAAGTTTCACTTTGATGTTGCAAAAGGAAGTTGTTGATCGGTTGGTTTCAGAACCAGGTAAAAAAAGTTATGGCGTTCCATCCGTGTTGCTCCAGATGTATGCCGATGTGGATAGGCTCTTTGATGTTCCATCGGACTTTTTTTATCCGAAGCCGAAGGTGCAATCTTCCATTATTCAAGGTCAATTTCTCGAAAAACCACGATTTCATCTGGAAGACGAAGACTTTTTCAGAAGCGTGGTTCGAGCAGCTTTTGCCCAACGTCGAAAAATACTGATGAATAACTTGAAACATGCCAAATTTCTTCATGGATTTGATGAGGCGTGCATTGAATCAGATTTGAAAGAGATCGGTATCGACGGCAAAAGAAGAGGGGAGACACTGACGGTTCATGAGTTCAGCAGGCTGAGCAACATCTTGAAATATCGATTGACGAACCATTCCTGAAATAATAATGATTTGCGCAAATTGAGAACACGGGTTGAGTATGGAGAATAAATACTTGTATATTGAGACATTTGGTTGTCAGATGAATGTTCACGACTCGGAACAAATGGCTGTATTATTATCCGAGGTGGGATATCAGCTAACGCACGACGCGGGAAAAGCAGATCTGATTCTTGTCAATACTTGTTCAATCCGTGAGAAAGCGGAGCAAAAAGCTTTTAGTGAATTGGGACGATTGATTAAGTTGAAAGAGCAAAAGCCTGATGTGATCGTCGGTTTTGCAGGTTGTCTTGCGCAACACTTAAGGGGAGAAATCTTCAAAAGGGCAAACAAAGTGGATTTGGTCTTGGGGACACATAATATCCACCGATTGCCTGAAATGCTTGAGGCTCTTCGAAAAGAAGGTCGAAAACAAATTCAAGTCGATTTCTTACCTGAAATTCATTCATTGAAAATCTTCACGCCGCCGTCTCGTGGATCAACAAGCGCATTTGTGTCTATTATGCAGGGCTGCGATAATTTTTGTGCTTATTGCGTGGTTCCCTTTTTGCGAGGGCCGGAAATGAGTCGGAAGCCAGAGGATATTTTAGAAGAGGTCAAACGGTTGACGGATCACGGTGTGAAGGAAGTGATTCTTTTGGGGCAAAATGTCAATTCCTATGGGAAAAAGCAGGAATTCGCATGTGATTTCGTTTCATTAATCGAAAAGATCAACGAAGTTGACGGCATTGAAAGGATCCGATTTACAACGTCCCATCCGAAAGATTTGTCGGAAGACTTAATCTCTTGTTTTGCAAGAATTCCAAAGCTTTGCGAACATATCCATTTGCCGGTGCAGTCTGGTTCAAACCGGATTTTAAAGTTGATGAACCGGTGCTATTCAAAAGAAGACTATCTAGAAAAAGTGATGAAACTCAGGAATGCGTGTCCTTCAATCAGCATTACATCTGACATCATAGTTGGATTCCCAGGGGAATCAGAGGAAGATTATCAAGAAACCATTGACATGATGGAAAAAATCAGGTTTGATTCAATTTTTTCGTTCAAGTATTCTGAGCGAAAAGGAACAGCGGCCCAGAAACTTCCCGGAAAGGTTTCGGAGGCTGAAAAAAGGAGGCGCCTGAAAGAATTACAGACCTTGCAGAATAAACATACGCAAGAGATAAATAGTAAACTGGAGGGGACCATTCAGGAAGTGCTGGTCGAAGGAAGAAGTAAAAACTCCGAGCATGATGTGATGGGTAGGACTAGATCTTGGAAAATCGTGAATTTTAAAGGTGAGTCAAAGCTCATCGGTAAACTGGTCGATGTCAATATTGCCAGAGGTTACTTGCATTCGTTACGGGGAAAGCTTGAAGAACGTTAAAGGAGGTTTGGAATGCTCTTAGAAATGAAAGTATCCGGACTGACGATTGATCCGATCACCAATACGCCGATTGTCATCCTGAAGGATATGCAGGACAACAAAGCCATTCCTATTTGGATCGGATTGTTTGAAGCCAGCGCAATCGCGACGGAGCTGGAACACATCGTTTTTTCAAGGCCGATGACGCACGATCTTTTGCATGAATGTCTCAAAGCTCTTGGGGTTCATGTCAATAGAATCGAAATTGTCGACATAAGAAACAATACTTTTTTTGCCAATATATACCTGACACGAGAGGGAAACACCTATGCCATCGACGCGCGACCAAGCGATGCGATTGCACTGGCTCTTCGTGCCCAGGCATCCATCTTTGTGGAAGAAACCGTTTTAGAAAGATCGCGAAATATCGACTTTGGGATGAAATTGACAGACATTGATAAGTACAAAGAAGAAAAAATTAAAGAATTCCTGGAAAACTTATCCGCTGAAGATTTTGGGAAATACAAGATGTAAAGATCATGAATGACTTGATCGCGGATTTTCAAACTTTTCTAGACGTTCAGAGAAATGTGTCGGGACATACACGAAGAGCGTATTTATCGGATATAAAAGAATTCTCAGAATTTATAACCGGTCCCGAAAATCTCACACCATATAAAAATTTGCTGGAGGTTAAAACTGATACTTTTCGGATGTACCTGGGCTTTTTACATAAAAGAAGACTGAAAAAAGTTTCCATTTGTCGGAAAGTTTCTTCCCTGCGGACTTTCTATAAATTTCTACTTCGATCAGGAAGAATCAAAAACGATCCCGCTCAGGATATTCAAACGCCGAAAATCGAGAAACACATGCCGACTTTCTTATCGGTGGATGAAACGTTCAAACTGATGCAAAGCGCTGGTAATGAAACGACATCCGGTTTGAGAAACAAGGCAATGCTGGAATTGTTTTATTCATCAGGTGTAAGGCTTTCAGAACTTGCGGGATTGGATCTAGGCGACGTCAATTTCACCGGAGCTCTGGTGAAGCTGAAAGGGAAAGGAAAAAAAGAAAGAATCGTACCGGTCGGAACTCCAGCGCTAAAGGCGATGCGAGAGTACCTCAACGTGACACAGGGGATCAGAAAACAAAGAATTCATGGGATCGAAGGGGAGCCCTTTTTTTTGAACCAAAAAGGCGGCAGGATTTCAACTCGAAGCATTGCTCGCATTGTTGATAAGGCCGCTGCTCAAAGTGGTATTGGAAGAAAAATTAGTCCGCATGCGCTCCGTCACAGTTTTGCCACGCATTTATTATCAGCGGGTGCGGATCTGAGATCAATACAAGAAATGCTTGGGCACGAAAGCCTGTCAACCACTCAGAAATACACAGCGGTCGATATTGACCGTCTCATGGAAGTATATGACAAGGCCCACCCACGGGCAAAAAATAAATGAAGTTGGCTCTGATATAAGAAATATCGGGACGTGAAACCAACATTGCCTTCGCGCCAGAAAAGATTCAGGGCAAGATGAAAAAGAGGACATACATGGATATTAAAGGAACGACGATATTGGCTATTCGAAAAGACCATTTGATCACTGTTGCCGGGGATGGGCAAGTGACACTTGATACAACGATTTTGAAACACGGAGCACGCAAAGTGCGAAGACTTTTCAACGATGAAGTCATCGTGGGATTTGCAGGAGCAACGGCTGATGCCTTCACCCTGTTCGATCGGTTTGATCAAAAGCTGGAGCAATATAATGGCAACTTACTTCGGGCTGCAGTGGAACTGACGAAAGATTGGAGGACGGATCGAGTGCTGCGCCATCTGGAAGCGTTGATGATTGCCGTGAGCAGAGATTATTCCCTGATTATTTCCGGCAATGGTGACGTGATCGAGTCGGATGATGATGTCATGGCGATTGGATCCGGTGGTGCTTATGCTCAGGCGGCCGCCCGAGCGTTGGTTCGACATAGTAACCTCAACGCGACAGAGATCGCTCGGGAAGCCATGAAAATCGCATCAGAGATGTGTATTTATACCAACGATCACATTACAATTGAAGAGATTGACCTCCAAGAGGAAAAACAAAAGGAAGTCAAGAAAAACAAAAAGTAAGGAGTGAAGCGAATCATGAAAAATTCGGGGTTAACACCCAGGCAAATAGTCGAGCGTCTGGATCGTCATATTATTGGACAGGCTGACGCCAAGAGAGCTGTAGCCATTGCGCTTCGTAATCGATGGAGACGTCAGAATGTTCCGGAAGAGTTAGCTGATGAAATATCTCCCAAAAACATCATCATGATCGGGCCCACAGGCGTTGGTAAAACGGAAATTGCAAGGCGTTTGGCCAAATTGGACAACTCGCCTTTTCTGAAAGTGGAGGCCTCGAAATTCACGGAAGTTGGTTATGTGGGAAGGGATGTGGAATCGATGATTCGAGATTTGGTCGAGTTGTCGATAAATATGGTCAAAGCAGAGGAACAGGAAAATGTGAAAGCAAAAGCAGCCGAAATCGCAGAAGAAAAACTGTTGGATTTGCTTTTACCGACCAGGTCGATGGAGAAAACCGTCGGTGACATGTTGGTTGACGGTGACCGCGAACCCATGGATTTTTCACCCAGTGATGAGCAGATGAAGAGACAGGATTCGACGCGAGAGAAACTTCGGAAACTCCTCAGGGAGGGAAAGCTTGATGAACGGATGGTCGAGTTGGAAGTCTCCGAAGCAAGGACAGGCCCCATGATTGAAATTTTTTCTGCAGCCGGAATGGAGGATATGGGGCTAAGTATCAAGGATATGTTGGGCAATATCATGCCTCAGAAGAAGAAAAGAAGAAACGTGAAAGTACCTGAAGCCCTCGAAATTTTAGCAGCTGAAGAAGCTCAGAAATTAATTGACATGGACAAAGTGACCAAGACGGCGTTGGATCGTGTTGAACAGTCGGGAATCATTTTTTTAGATGAAATCGATAAGATTGTCGGAAGCGATTCACAACACGGACCGGATGTATCAAGAGAAGGCGTCCAGAGGGATTTATTGCCTATTGTTGAAGGATCCAACGTGAACACACGATATGGGATGGTCAGGACAGATCATATCCTTTTTATTGCCGCGGGTGCTTTTTCAGGGACAAAGCCGTCTGATTTAATCCCTGAACTGCAGGGCCGTTTTCCCATTCGTGTCGAATTGGATTCACTGGGGAAGGAAGAGTTTGTTCGGATTCTGACTGAACCAAATAATGCCTTGGTCAAACAATATACGGAAATGATGGCGACGGAGGGTATTCAACTTTCATTTACGGAAGATGCCATTGAGCAGATTGCAGAGGTGGCGACCATCGTCAATGAGCGAACTGAAAATATCGGTGCCCGCCGTTTATATACAATCATGGAAACACTGTTGGAAGATATATCCTTTGATGCTCCGGATTTGCAAGAAAAGAAGATCGTCATCGACGCCAAGTATGTGGAAGAAAAACTTGACAACATTGTCGAAGACGAAGACTTGAGTAGATATATTTTATAGGCGGAGAATAAAGATGGGAACCATTCAGAGTTCAATGGAGAGAGCGGACATTCTGATCGAAGCGTTGCCCTATATCCGACGGTTTTATAACAAAACTATCGTCATCAAATACGGCGGCCATGCAATGATTGACAGTGATTTGAAAGACAAATTTGCGCGGGATGTCGTCATGATGAAATATATCGGGATGCATCCGGTTGTCGTGCATGGCGGCGGACCTCAAATAGGAGGGCTTCTGAAAAAATTAGGCAAGGAATCGAAGTTTATCCAAGGTATGCGCGTCACGGATCAAGAAACGATGAATATCGTTGAGATGGTTTTGGTCGGTATGGTCAACAAAGAAATTGTCGGAACCATCAACCAACATGGAGGAAAAGCTGTCGGCCTGAGTGGTAAGGATGGCAATCTGGTCATAGCTGAGAAGTATTACCTAAACGAAGATAAAGCACAATTCACGCCATCAGAAATAATCGACATCGGATTGGTCGGAAAGGTTAAAAGTGTAAATGCCGACTTGATTGTCTCCTTGACGCAAAATGGATTCATTCCGGTGATCGCCCCGACGGGGATCGGAGAAAATGGAGAAACATACAACATCAACGCCGATATTGTGGCCGGGGAAGTGGCTGCCGCGTTGAAAGCGGAAAAGCTTTTACTGTTGACCGATGTTGCGGGGGTTCTGGATCATAGAAAAAATCTGATTCAAACCATGACGGGTAAAGACGCCTTGAATCTGATTGACGACGGAACCGTTGAAGGTGGAATGTTCCCGAAGGTGAAATGTTGTCTTAAAGCCTTGCGAGGTGGTGTAAGCAAAGCTCACATCATTGATGGAAGACTCAAGCATGCGATTCTTCTGGAAATGTTTACAGATCAAGGAATCGGCACGGAAATTGTCTTATAGTTTATTTAGGATGGAGTCATGAAAGAGAATAAGATTCTAGCTCTCACCGATCTTCATATCATGAATACTTATCGGAGAGTCCCTATCGCGCTCACTAAAGGAGAAGGAGCCCGGGTCTGGGATGCCGAGGGTAAGAAATATTTAGATTTTGTTGCTGGCATCGCCGTGTGCAATCTCGGACACTCTCACCCAAAAGTCGTCAAAGCGATCCAGGAGCAAGCGAAGGAATTGATGCATGTCTCCAATTTGTATTACACCAGACCCCAGGCGGAAGTGGCAGCGTTACTGACAAAGCACTCGTTTGCCGAGAAGGTTTTTTTCTGCAACAGTGGAGCGGAAGCCAATGAAGCAGCCATCAAATTAGCACGGAAGTACTCTCGTGAACACTTAGGCTCGGAAAAGTATGAGATTTTAACCATGAAGAATTCCTTTCATGGGCGAACAATGGCGACGATTACCGCGACGGGGCAAGAGAAGTTTCACGTTGGTTTTGATCCACTTTTGGATGGTTTCAAATACATTCCCTTCAACGATCCTGATGCGATCGAGGCGGCTATTACTCCGAAAACGTGCGCGGTGATGCTCGAACCCATTCAAGGGGAGGGGGGGGTCATCATACCGGATGTCGATTATTTGGCGAAGGTTCGTCAAATTTGCAATCAGCATCATCTTCTGATGATCCTCGATGAGGTTCAGACAGGTATCGGAAGAACAGGCAAAATGTTTGCTTATGAGCATTCCGGTGTCCATCCAGATATTATGACTCTCGCAAAAGCCTTGGGCAATGGTTTTCCCGTGGGGGCAATGATGGCGACGGATAAAATTGCCTGTGCTTTTTCGCCTGGCAATCACGCGTCCACGTTCGGGGGCAACCTTCTGGCTATGGCAGCCGCTCAAGCGACTCTACTGACGATTCTTGAAGAAAACATCTTGGAGAACTGTCAGGAGATGGGGGCATACTTCCTGCGGAAACTGAAGTCGCTGAAGAAAAAACATCCGGTTATCATCGAGGTTAGAGGTCTTGGGTTAATGTTGGCTTGTTCGCTCGAAGTCAATGGGGCCGATATTGTTAAAGCCTGTCAGGAAAAGGGATTGTTGATTAATTGTACAGGGGAAAAGATTTTAAGATTTGTTCCGCCGTTGTTGATTAATAAAGAAGATATCGATGAAGCCATTGCGATTCTGGATGCCGTCCTGGAGGAAACATGAAAAAAGACTTGCTGAGTTTTGCTGGCATGACGCCTGTCGATTTTTTTGAAATATGGAAAAGAACCGAAAGAATGAAAAAGTTACTTAAAGAAGGCAGGGAGCATGCATCGTTAAAAGGAAAAACCCTTGGGATGATTTTCGATAAATCTTCCACGAGGACAAGAATTTCTTTTGAAGTCGGCATGTATCAATTGGGAGGCATTGCTTTATTTTTAAATTCAAGAGACACGCAGATTGGCCGCGGAGAGACCATTGCGGATTCCGCGCGGATGATGTCCCGTTATTTAAATGGGATTATGATTCGAACTTTTGCACAGGAAAGCGTCGAGGAATTCGCTCGACATGCTACAATCCCAGTGATCAACGGCCTGACGGATTTGTTGCATCCCTGCCAGATTTTGGCGGATCTTTACACGATTATTGAAAAGAAAGGGTCCTATGACGACAAAAAAATCTGTTATATTGGGGACGGCAATAACATGGCCAACAGTTGGATTGAAGCAGCAACCGTTTTGCCTTTTCATTTGAATCTGGCCTGCCCGGAAGGGTATGACCCCGATCAAAGAATTCTTGAAGAAAACTTAAAGTCAGGAAAAGGAAATGTGAAGCTTTATCGCGATCCATACGAAGCGGCCCGGGACGCCGATGTTCTTTATACAGATGTCTGGACCAGTATGGGGCAGGAAGCAGAATCTCAAGAACGCAAGAGAGTGTTTAAAAATTACCAAATCAACGACGCGCTTTTAAATGTGGCGAAAAAAGATGCGATCGTCATGCACTGCCTACCAGCCCACCGAGGTGAGGAGA
>CAZPTW010000004.1:0-19947 GCA_964589235.1 uncultured Smithella sp.
CCGTCAAACGATCCCCCGAGGCGTAATTCACCATGCGTTCGACCATGTTCTGCAACTCGCGGACATTGCCGGGCCAAGCGTATTCGAGAAAGGCGTCCCAGACTTTCTGATCGATGCCGCAGATGGTCTTCCCCATGGCGTTTGCGTACTTTTTGACAAAAATATTGACCAGCAGGGGAATGTCGTCGGTTCGATCCCGAAGAGGCGGCAGATGAAGATTGAAGACATTGAGCCGGTAGTAAAGATCCTTACGGAAGTTACCTTTGTTCACTTCTTCTTCTAAGTCTCGATTCGTGGCGGCTAGGACGCGGACATCGACATCGCGAATCTGACGGCCGCCGATTCGGACCACGCGTTTATCTTCGATCACCCGCAAGAGGATCGCCTGAATCTCCAGAGGGGCTTCGGCGATTTCATCCAGAAAAATCGTGCCGCCATCGGCCAGTTCGAATTTGCCTTGGTTGCCGCCGCGGCGCGATCCGGTGAACGCGCCTTCTTCATGGCCGAAGAGCTCCGCGGCGATCAAATCCCGGGGGATCGCCGCGCAGTTGATGGCGATGTACGGGCCGTTCCTGCGCGAACTGGCGTTATGAATCGCCTGGGCGAAGATGTCTTTTCCCGTGCCGCTTTCACCGAGAAGCAAAACGGTTGACGAGCTTTTCGACACCATCATGGCTTGGTGGATGATTTTTTTAAACGCAATATTTTGGGTGTGGATGTCATGAAATTGGAGGTTTGCCGCGCTGCCGATCATCTTTGCAACCAACGATTTGAGTCTTTTCACTTCGGAGGCCAAGAGGATTTGGCCGATGATCGCGCCGGTCGGTGATGTGACGCTTTGGCAAGACAAGGAGAAATCCGCCTCCCCCTGGACGGTTTTCAGTCGGATTTCCATATCGGTGACCGATTGACGGGTGTCGACGATCTTCAAAAGCAGGGGGTTTTCTTTTCCTGCGGCGGTGACGCATAGGCGCCGACCGATGTCCTCTTTTTTGTGGAAACCAAATATTTTCGTCGCCGTTTCATTGATGGCGCAAAGGCGTCCTTCATTGTTGATCGCGATGAGGGCGTCGGGGATGTATGTGGCGATGGCCTGCTGAAGTCCGGCCATAACGTCCGTTTCATCACACGCGGCGTTTCGTTGGGCTAAAGCCAACTGTGTCTTCATTTCATTTTCGATGGCGTGCGCCGACGCAACGGCCATCCCGAGCGTGTGGGGATGCGTTCCATAGAGAATCGCCAAAATCGTGATGCCGCCCATGAGCCGGCCGTCGGGATCGAATATCGGCGCGGCGGAGGCGGTGATGGGATGGCACAGCTTCAAGTAATGCTGAGGACCGAGAATCTGAAGCGGTTTTTTCAATTTGATGACGGATCCCACGGAGTTGTTGCCCCCGTACTCCTCTGTCCACAGCGCGCCGGGACACCATCGGTTTTGACGGGAAAGATCCGTGAATTTGTCATCCTGCATGATGTGCAGCAGATAACCCTTCCGGTCGAACAAAGCCAGAACGAAACTCGTCGTTTTGATCGACTGGTAGAGCCGGTCGAGAAAGGGGCGGCTGGTGCGGATGAAAAGCGCGTTATCTTCGAAAAGGCGTTTTTGGTCCTCTCCGGTCAGAATCGGATTTTGCGCTTGGCCCAGCGGGTCGAGTTTTTTGCTGCGGCAGAAAAGCCAGCTTTCCAGGATCTCCGGATGAATGATGGACGTGTCGATGTCATTGGCTCCGTTGATGAATCGTTGCCATTCGCGATAGGTCGCCCGGCTGAAGCGACGCCATGATTTCAGAATGTCTTCCGGTGAGATCGTTTTTGAGAGAACGAATTCACCATGGTAAAGCCGCGTCCAGTCCAATCCTTCGGGATCGTCCATTTCTCTCTCGGAGGAATCGGTTTGGCACTCGTTTTGATGAAAGGAATCGTTCCCGTTTGAAAATAAGCCATCCATGCTTGCGCTCCCGGTTTAGATGATGAAGGGGTCATTTGTATTTCAATGAGGACATTCATTGAAGGCATAATTGAAAGAAAAAGTCCAGAGGAAATCGGAGACAAAGCCGACGCTTCGAGACGGTCAAAGGCGATGGAACGATGACCGGGTGTTTTCAGAAGACGCCGCTTGTTTGGTCATGGGGAGAGGAATTTTCCTGAATCTTCCCCTGGATGACCTTTTCGGTTCCGTGGGGTGGTTTTCAGCAGGTTCTTTCAGGGAAAGCCTCGGAGGATGTCCCCGAGAGGCCCCTTGCAGGATGTCCGTCAAACGGGCCGGGGGTCTCGAAGGGGCACCGGAAGTTCTTTGTTCGGCCGCCGGTCGCATCAACCGTCATGCGGTTTTGACGATCAAGAAGGGGATGTTCTCTTGGTCAGCCCGTATTTTTTCATCTTGCGAAACAAGGTCGCGCGCGATACATTGAGTTGCTCGGCGATCTGCACTTTGCTGAATTTCAAGGCCAACATGTGGCGGATGAGCCGTTTCTCCGTGTCTTCCGGCGATTCCAGGTCGAGGTGGCGGCGGTTGGGGCGACTGATGCCCACGATTTCCGCCGGAATGAGGTTGGCCGTCAATCGATCGGTTGTCGCGTAGTTCACCATCCGTTCTACGACGTTTTGCAACTCCCGGATGTTACCCGGCCACGAATACTGCATAAAAACCTCCCAGACTTTTTCATCGACACTCGCGATGGTTTTCCCGAGGGCGGCTTCATACTTTCGAATGAAGACATCCGTGAGCAAGGGGATGTCGTCGGTCCTTTCACGAAGGGGCGGCAGGTGGATGTTGAAGACATTAAGACGGTAATAAAGATCTTTTCGGAAGTTTCCTTTATTGACCTCCTCGATTAAATCTTTATTGGTGGCGGCGATGATGCGAACATCCACGGAACGGATTTGATTTCCTCCGATCCGAATGACAGACTTGTCTTCGATGACGCGCAGGAGGACCGCTTGAATCTCAAGCGGCGTTTCGGCGATTTCATCCAAAAAAATCGTGCCGCCGTCGGCCATTTCAAATTTCCCTTGACTTCCGCCCCGACGAGACCCGGTGAAAGCGCCCTCGGAATATCCAAACAACTCGCTTGCGATTAAATCCCGTGGAATCGCCGCACAGTTGATGGCCACATAAGGGCCGTCTCGGCGGGGACTGCCGTTGTGAATGGCCTGGGCCATGATGTCTTTCCCGGTTCCGCTTTCCCCCAACAGCAACACATTGGATGCGCTTTTGGAGATGACCGCCGCCTCGGCAAGAAGACGTTTGAATCGTTCATTCTTGCCGTGAATGTCTGCGAACTTGAGATTGGCTTTTGCGCCGCTG
This sequence comes from uncultured Smithella sp., assembly GCA_964589235.1. Lineage (GTDB taxonomy): Bacteria > Desulfobacterota > Syntrophia > Syntrophales > Smithellaceae > UBA8904. The sequence goes on from CAZPTW010000004.1 coordinate 3,308, forward strand.
AATTTGTTGACCAGGGATTTGATGCGCTGAATTTCCGAGAAAACGAGAATTTTCCCGATGGACGACCCGGTGGATGAGAAGATGCCGTTGCAGGTCAATGTGAAATCCGCAGATCCTTTCGGCAAATGGATTCTCACTTCCGTATCGGTGAGCATCTCATGTCTTTCGATCAGGTCGAGGAAGGGCTTGTTGGCGTCCCCCTTGAAAATGTCGCAAAGCCATTTTCCGGTCATGTCTTGATTTTCCTCGAAAAACAACTTCCGGGCGCGCGTGTTGACCGCGATGATGCGCCTTTCGTTGTTGACGGCGATCAGGGCCTCGGGAATACTTGTGATAATGGCTTTTTGCAGGCTGTATGCGATATCCGTTTCCTCGAAGGCGGCTTTGAGTTGGGCCATCGCTTTTTGAATTTTCAGCTCATTTTCAATCGCGTGCGATGCGGCGATCGCCATGCCGAGGGTGTGGGGATGGGTTCCGAACAATAAGGCGACGATGGTAATCCCCCCGATGATTCGACCATCCGGGTCGAAAATCGGCGCGCTCGACGCGGTGACCGAGTGGCACCATTGGAGGTAATGTTGAGGTCCAATGATTTGGAGAGGTTTTTTTAAAGCGAGAACGGTTCCGACAGCGTTGTTGCCGCAATAGGTTTCAGACCAGCAAACCCCCGGATACCACTTGAAGAGTTTCTGCATGTCTTCATAGCGTTCATGGTGCATGACTTGCAGAATGTATCCGTCGCGATTGAACAAGGAGACGGAAAAGCTGGTTGTTTTCATCGAGTGAAAAAGCCTGTTCAAAAATGGTCGGCTGGTGTCGATCAAGGTTTTGTTGTCGTCGAGGAGTCGCTGAAGATCGTCCCCCTGAAGGACTTCAGCTTGTGGTTCCCCCAAGGGGTCTATCCGGTTGGATCTGGCTTTTCTCCAACCGGACAGGATGTCCTCGGGGATGACGGACGTGTCGATATCCTCCGCGCCGGAGATAAAACGCGACCATTCTGTGAGCGTCTGTTCCTTGAAACGGTTCCACGCATGGATAATATCCTGGGGGGAAATGGTCGCTGAAAGATCGACATCTCCATTGAAGATCCGCTGCCAGTCAAGGGGGGTGTTTTTTTCGTCCAGCCGAGGGCCGTCTTGTTTGACTTGATGCTGAGAAAAGCCGCTATTCAGTCCTGAAAGATCGCTGTCCATTTCAAATCCCTTTGAAAGTCTTCCTCGTGTTCTCAAAAAGCCTATTGACAGACGACTATGAAACATATTTGATATGGAATATCCAGCAAAAAAAAGAGGACAGGGCGTCGGTCAAAAGGGGCCGATCGGCTCTGAGGATACGGCGTTGGATTCGAAGACCACGGGTTTTTCGACAAATGGTTTAAGCCTGTCCTTGCATTCGGCGCGAAGATATGATGAGCTTTCCCCGGCGATCCATCAGGAAGCCGGACGATCAATCAAGGAGGATGAACATAATGCGAAAAGTGACGATGATTCTGGTGATGGTTTGGGCGGTGCTTGCCTGTTCGCCATCCCCAACGCCTGCACCGAAAACCGAGGAACAAAAAGCTTTTTATGCGCTGGGGGTTTTTTTACATCGGGACACCTATCAGCTGGAATTGACCCCTGAAGACTATCGATATGTTCAGATGGGCATGGCCGATGCGGTTGCCGGGAAGCCATTTGCGACGGAGCCGGACGCCCAATTGCCCAAACTCAGACAAATACTCAATGACCGCCGTGAGAAACGCAAGGCGCAAGCCAAGGAAATGATCGATAAAGTGGCCGCGCAAAAGAACGCGAAAAAAACCCCATCGGGGATGGTCTATCAGGAGATTCTCGCGGGGACGGGAGCCGTCCCCAAAGAGAAAGACCGGATCAAAGTTTTATACACCGGGACGTTTATCAACGGCAAGGAATTCGACAGCACCCTCAAACGAGGCGGCAAACCCGCGGAATATACGGTGGGTGAAATTCTGCCATGCTTTTCCGAAGGCGTCAGTCTGATGAAGGTTGGGGGAAAGGCCAAATTTTATTGCCCGCCGGATTTGGCTTATGGCGATATGGGAAATCCGCCGATTATTCCTGGAGGGTCGCTTCTGATCTATGAAGTGGAACTTCTGGAGTCCAAAGCCGTTCCAGCGCCGAAAACCAAATGAGAATTGCGCGGCCGTTATGTCTCAAGGGCAGTCGGGGCGTTTCAGTTTTCTTTTCGATGGCCTCGGCTTCCTTTTGATGCGGCTTTCAGAAAGAACGATCACTCAAAAAGGACATGAACGACAAAGAAAAAATCGCCCGGCCGGACGTCGCCGAATGCGAGACGCTGCGCCTGAAATATGAGCAGATGAGACAGGAGCTCGAAAGGATTCGATCCCTCGAGGAACGCTTTCGAGCTTTCGTTGAAAATGCCACGGAAGGCTTTGTCGAGTACGATTTGGAGGGCCGATGCCGGTTCTGCAACCAGGCGGCGCATGACTTGATCGGCTGCACGCGCGAAGAGTTCATGAGCAAGGCGTTTGGGGACCTTTTTGCGGGGGGCGAACAAGACAAATCAGTCGAAGCCTTGAAAACGATGCATGAGACCGCCCAACCGATTGAAGGCCTTTTTCGCCTTCCTGGTCGGGACGGCCTCTTGAAAACGATTGATTGCTCGATCCTTCCGATGTGGGATGCCGTCGGCAAGCCATCGGGATTCCGGCTGATCGTCCGAGACGTCACGGACCTCCGGAAAGCGCAGGAGGAACACGAGCGGTATCGCAATTTTGTCGATCATCTCGACGATGGATGTTACGAATTCGACTTGGAGGGCAACATTATCTTCTGCAACGAAGGCCTTCCGCGCATTTTCGGTTACAGCCGGGATGAATTCATCAAACTCAGCCGTTATGAGCGTCATATCAGCCGGGAATCCGCCAAATCCGTTTTTCGGATGTACGTGGAGATGTACAAGCACAACATCCCATCGAAAATTTTGGAATATAAAATCCGGCGCAAAGACGGCGATATCCGCGATTTTGAAGTCTCCGTATCTTTGATTCGCGACAATGGAGGTCAAATCACCGGTTATCGGGGGATCGCCCGAGATATCACCGATCGCAAAATCCTGGAGCGCGAAAGAGAACGTTATCGGGAGTTCGTGGAAAAAATCGACGATGTCTGCGCCGAATACGATCTCAAGGGCAGATGCACCTTCTGTAACGACGCCGCCTGCCGGCTTTTTGGCTACCCGCGGTCGACGCTTTTGCAGATGCGGCATCATGATCGTTATCCCAGTGTTCAAGAGGCTGACAAGGTCTATGACGCCGTCCACGAGACGTATGTAAAGAACCTGCCGGTGAAGTATATCGATGCTCAGGTGCTTTGCAAAGACGGAAAGGTGAAGATGCTCGAGACGTCCATTTCGCTGATCCGCGACGCTCAAGGCGAGCCGATCGGTTTTCGCAGTGTCGCCCGTGACGTCACCCAGCGGCGGAAGATGGAGAGGGACCTGGCCCGCTATCGTGATTTTGTCGAAAACATTGAGGATGGTTGCGCCGAGTTCGATCTGCGCGGCCGCTGCATATTCTGTAACGGCGCGGCCCATCGGATGCTTGGATATTCCCGTCATGAGTTTATGCAACTTCGTCTTTCCCAGCGGCACGCCACCGCGGAGGAATGCCAAAGGGTGTATCAGGCCTTCAGCGAGGTCTATCGAACCCAAAAGCCCGCGCGGGTGAGCATGTTTGCCGTCCGTTGCAAGGACGGTTCGACCAAAGCGGTGGAATCCAGCGTGACGCTGATTCGCGACGCAAACGGCACACCGGTGGGCTTCCGAAGCATCGCCCGCGATGTCACGACGCGCCTTCAGATGGAACGCGAACAGGCCCAATTGCGCGAGCAGCTCAGCCAGGCCAGAAAGATGGAGGCGATCGGCACGTTGGCAGGCGGTGTGGCCCATGATTTCAACAATTTGCTGATGGGCATTCAAGGCTATACGTCGCTTTTGCTTTTGGACACCGATTCTCGCCATCCCCATTACGCCCAACTCAAGGCGATAGAGGCGCACGTGAAAAGCGGGTCGGATCTGACGAAGCAATTGCTGGGGTATGCCCGTGGCGGCCGCTACGAAGTGCGACCGCTTTGTCTCAACGACATGATCGAAAAAACCGCGCGGATGTTTGCTCGGACCAAGAAGGAGATCGTCCTTCGGCTGAGTCTGGCCGAAAATCTCTGGAGCGTCGATGCCGATCGCGGGCAGCTCGAGCAAGCGCTTTTGAATCTTTTGGTGAATGCCTGGCAGGCCATGCCCGATGGGGGCGACATTCATATTCGAACGGCCAACGTCCTGCTGGAGGCGTCTCAGGTTCGCGGGTTGGACATCTCACCGGGCCCCTATGTTCAAATGACCGTCACGGATACGGGGGTGGGGATGGACCAGGCGACGCGCGAGCGGCTTTTTGAACCTTTTTTCACCACCAAAGAAAGGGGGACGGTGCGAGGCACCGGGCTGGGGTTGGCCTCCGTCTACGGCACGGTGAAAGGGCACAAAGGGGCCATCGATGTGCAAAGCGAGAAGGGGCAGGGGGCGACGTTCAATGTTTATCTCCCGGCGTCTTTCCACGAAGCGGTCCAAGAGAAGGAACCCGACGCCGTCGCCCTGTGCGGCCATGAAACCATTCTGCTGGTGGACGACGAAAAAGGCGTCGTCGATGTGGTCGGAGAGATGATCAAAAAGCTGGGGTATCGCGTGATGACGGCGGAAAGCGGCCAGAAGGCTGTGGATCTGTATCGAATGCTGGGGGATCAAATCGACTTGGTCATTGTGGATATGATCATGCCGGGGATGGGGGGAGCCGCGGTGGTCGATTTCATCCGGCGGATCCATCCGAGGGCCAAGATCATCTTATCGAGCGGATACAGTCTGAATGAGGACGCGCAAGACCTTCTTCGTCGGGAACCGGGCATCAGGTTTATCCAAAAACCGTTTCAATTAGCCGACCTTTCAAAAACGATTCGATGGGTTTTGGACGGTTCCCCCGGGCCTTGAAAAAACGTCCGTCAGATCGTTTCCTGTTTGCCTTTGTACAAATATCGTTCAAAAAATCGGTTGAAACTTGTCCAGTCGGAATCATTGCCGGTGGCATCGTTGGCGACAAAGCTGTCAAAGGCGTTGAGTTTGGCGTCGAGGTCGTCCATGAAGTGAATGACCATCGCTTCACGGGTTTTGGGGCGTTTGGGAGACCCGTATTCAAACTCACCGTGATGGCTCAAAATGATGTGGCGCAATTCCAGCGCGAGTTGTTTGGGAAAATCGGGGATGGTGTCGATTTTTTTGTCGATCATTTCCACGCCCATCACCAAATGGCCGATCATCCGTCCTTCGTCGCTGTACTCGATGAGCGCGTCGTAGGAGAATTCATAAATTTTGCCGATATCATGAAGGATGCCTCCCGCCACAAGCAAGTCGCGGTTGAGATGGGGGTAGTGATCCGCCGCGCGGTCTAAAAGCCGGACAACCGAAAGGGTATGTTCCAGAAGCCCTCCCAGATAGATGTGATGAAAGCCTTTGGCCGCCGGCGCTCGTCGGAAGAGCTCGGCGGTCTTTTCATCTCGGAAAAAGGTGTTCAAGAGTGTCCGGATCGGTTCCGACTTGATTTGATCCACATAGGCCAACAACTCCTTGAACATCGCATCGGTGTCCAGTTTGCTCACCGGCAAAAAATCCGACGGATTGAAGTCGCCGAGCGCGCAAGGCTCGAGGTTGACGATGGACACCTGAAGAGCGTTGCGGTACACCTGCACGCGCCCTTCGATATAGACGACATCTCCTTTCTTAAAAAGTCTGTCCAGCTCCGCGGCGTTGTCCCAGACTTTGGCATCCACTTCGCCTGTTTTGTCTTTGAGACGCACGTTGAGGTAAGCCGAGCCTTTTTGAGAGTGGGCCATGCTTTTGTCGCCGACGAGAAACAAAGAAGCGATTTTATCGCCCTGTTTGAGGTTCTGAATGTAAATGTCTTTGGTTTTCAATGGGGTCGCCTTTCTGTATGGAATGTTAATTTTTTTCCCTTAAAATCCGGTGATCGCCCACGCGCACCGTGAGCTTGGTGGCATCGAAATATTCCATGAGCGGAATGATGTACTTACGCGACAGTCCCGTCAAATCTTTGAATGTCGCCGGCGTCGCCTTCCCATCACGGATCAGTTGGGACTTGTAGGCGTCGCGCAACCTCTCGATGGCGGCGCGGGTGAAGCACAGCTCTTCGTTGATTTTGACGAGGTCGCCCTCCTTGAGCATCAGCTTCACGATGTTTTGCGCCTTGTTTTTTTGCGGTCCCAGGCCGTTTAACACATCGGAGAGAGAAGGCGGCGCAAGCCCCGCTTGGGCGTAAGTGTCTGTGATGCGCTGACGCAGGTCGCTTTCTTCCCCCGCCAAGTGAACGGCGTAAGTCGAAAGGCGGATGTTGTCCTTGTTGAGGACAATGGTCTGATGCTTTGCCAAACTGGCAAGGACCATGTTGAAGAGCCTTGGCGAGACCGACGCTGGAAGCGCGGCTTTGAGCTCTTCCTTGGAGATGCCTTCCTTGAGAGGGTTGGTCTGGTGGTAAGTCTCAAGTTTTTTAACCAGGAGATTTTCAAGGTGAGTGAACCATGTCGCCGACAGGGCCGACGCCTCGTCTCCGGAAAGCAAGATGGCCTGTCGGTTGGTATATAATTTCTCCAAAGCCTCCCGCACACGCCGGACATGCGCCCCCAATCGGAAGGCCAGCGCCGGATACGTGATCCCTTCAAAGCCCGCGCGTTCGAGGATCACGGCGATTTTTTCCGGGAACGTTCCGCCTTGGAGGGTTTTCAAGTCTTCCAGACTTTTCATGTCGTTGCGTTTGTGCTTGGCCGGCAGCGGATCGAGAATCCGTCCGCCGCCGATGGTCGTGACCGGCGAGTAACTGCGGATCACAAAATGATCGCCCGCGACAACCACGTCTTGATCGGTCAGGGTGAGCTGGGCGAATGCCTCTTGGCCGGGCGCCAGTTCCTCGCAGCCGAGCAAGACCATGCGCGCCATGATTTCCGTCGTACCGGTGTGCAGGCGAACGAGTGACCGATTTTTGAGCTTTTTTGTGTTGGACGCAAGATATTGGAAAGTCACGTCCATACGATTGGTCGGCCAAACGGTGTGAGGTCGCACCAGAACTTGACCTCGCTCGATGGATGATTTTTCAATGCCCTGAAGATTGACGGCCGTGCGCTGGCCGGAGAACGCTTCTTCCACCGACTCGTTGTGTACTTGAATGCCACGGATGCGCGCATTGATATTGGCCGGAAGAATTTGGATGTCTTCCCCGACTTTGATTTTATCAGAAATCAATGTGCCGGTGACGACGGTGCCGAAGCCTTTCATCGTGAAGATGCGGTCCACCGGCAAGCGGAAAATGCCGTCATCCGTTTTTTCACGCAGGGTCCCCACGGTTCGGTCGATTTGAATGAGCAAGTCCTGAAGACCGCTTTCGCGCACGGAGGAAACGGGCACGATCGGTGCACCCTCCAGAAAGGTGCCTTTGAGGAACTCGGCGATATCGGACAGAACCATTTCCAGCCAGTCGGGTTCGACCAAGTCGGTTTTCGTGACGGCCACAAGGCCGGTGGTGATTCCTAAAAGGGAACAGATATGGAGATGTTCCTGGGTCTGCGGCATCACCCCTTCGTCCGCGGCGATGACCATCAAAACCAAATCGATCCCCGCGGCGCCGGCCACCATGTGCTTGATGAACTTTTCGTGGCCGGGCACATCGACGATTCCCAAGGTCGGGCCGGATGGGAGTTCAAGCGAGGCAAAGCCCAGTTCGATGGTGATGCCCCTTTCCTTTTCTTCCTTGAGCCGGTCCGTGTCGATACCGGTCAGGGCTTTGATCAGCGATGTCTTGCCGTGGTCGACATGGCCGGCTGTGCCTAATACGTAATGCTGCATGCTTTTTCCATAGCCGTTTTTGTGGCTTTCAGAAATAACAAACTCGCCCCGTTTTCACAACCTCATTATTTCGCGTTCGGAATCTTTTATTGATCTTCCACGGAAAAATTGTTAAACACGCCGTCTTATCGGAGGATTATAGCTTGCGCGTGTTGGGTTTGGATTACGGAGAAAAGAGAATCGGTTTGGCCGTCTGTGACGAGTTGGGGCTCACGGCGCAGGGACTGCCGACGCTGATTCGAAAAACCCGAAAACATGATTTGGATATTCTGCGGGCTTGGATTCAGAAATATGCCGTGGAAAGCATTGTGCTGGGGTATCCTCTGCGTTTGGATGGAAGCGAAGGCATTCAATGTGAAAAGGTCAATCGTTTTGCGAAAGTGCTTATGGAGACCTTTTCGCTGCCTGTGATTAAATGGCCCGAGACCATGTCCACCAAAGACGCGCAGGATATTTTGATTTCAGCCGGCCTTCGTTGGAAAAAAAGAAAAGAAAAAATTGATCAACTGGCGGCTTGTCTCATTCTCCAAAACTACCTTGATTGCGCCGATCCATCCAAAAACGGGCGGGGTTGACATGCGCCCTTTCCATCTTTAAACCGGGTCAGCCGAAACGATGAAAAAAAAGTTTTTGATCACGATTTTATTGATTTTCGGGATGGGGGGGGTAAGCGTCGCGCTTTGGCTTTTCATTTACGCGCAAACGCCGATCACCCCGGACAAAGGGGAAACGGTGACCATCGACATTCCCACCGGCACCGGTTTTTTTGAAGTCACCGATCTGCTGAGTCGTGCGGGCCTTGTGAAAAACAAACCGCTTTTTTACACGCTGGCCGCGCTCAAAAGGGCGGCCCGTTCCATTCGCGCGGGGGAGTATGAATTCTCAACCGCCCAAACACCGCTTCAAATGCTCGACAAACTGATTCGCGGGGAAATCAAGTACTATCGCGTGACGATTCCCGAAGATCTGTCGATGAAAGAAATTGCCGAAAAACTAAAGGAATTCAAGCTGATCGATGAAGATGCTTTCTTTGATCTGGCCTACGACAAGGCATTTTTATCTTCTCTGGGCATCAAAGCGTCCTCGGTGGAGGGATATCTTTTCCCGGATACCTACTTTTTGACTCGTTCGATGAGCACGCGGCAGATCATGCGAATCATGGTGGATCGTTTTTTTCAAAAGGTTTCCAAGCCGATGTTCGATGCGGCCGCTCAGAAAGGGTTGACCCCCCATCAATATGTGACTTTTGCATCTCTGGTAGGAAAAGAAACCGGTTATCGAGCGGAAAAGCCCACGATTGCCGCCGTTTTTTTCAACCGATTGAGGATCGGCATGCCCCTGCAGAGCGATCCGACAGCCGTTTACGACCTCAAGGATTTCGATGGCGTTGTCTTGCGGAGTCATTATCGAAGGATCTCTCCTTATAATACCTATATCATCAAGGGGTTGCCTCCCGGTCCCATCGCCAATCCCGGCCTTGATTCTTTCCAGGCGGTTTTAAAACCGGCGGATGTGGATTACCTCTATTTTGTCGCACAAAAAGACGGCACCCACTTTTTTTCTTCAACCCTTGATCAGCATTATGAGGCCTTTCTGCGGGTCCGTAAGCTCAAACGCAACAGTCAAAAAAGTCTCAATTAGCCGTTTGGCGTCCTCCACTGCCGTCCCCCGGCGGACTTCCAAAAATTTCCTAGTGATTTTCAGCGATTCAAGAGGCAATACGCCCAATTTTTTCCTTGACAAAGGCTTTTTCTCTCTCTATAGTTGCCTCAGTGGTAAAAAGTGGTTTTATGTGGAGGATATTCTAAATGTCCGTTTTCAGAGGGCAATACCATCATACAATCGACGAAAAAGGAAGAATTATTTTCCCGTCGAGGTTCCGCGAAATATTTGCGGAAAAGTATGATAACCGAATGGTGATTACCAAGTGGGGCGGTTACCTTCGGGTATTTCCCTATGATGAATGGCGAATTTTGGAAGAGAAGGTCGCCCATCAATCGATTTTGCGCAAGGAAGTTCGTTCCTTTCAAAGGGTTTTCATGTCCGGCGCCGTCGATCTCAGTCTGGACAATCATGGCCGAGTTCTGATTCCGCCTCCGCTTCGCGAGTATGCCGATCTGGAAAAAGACATTGTCATGGCCGGCATGATCAAAGATATCGAAATCTGGTCGAAAAAACGGTTTGAAGAGGAAATGGCAAAAGCCGAAAGCGACGTCGACAAATTCAATGATTACATGGCCGATCTGGGGATTTGATCATGGACGCCGAGTTCGCTCACGAACCGGTGATGTTGAAGGAGGTGCTCGCTTGGCTGGTCGTCAACCCGTTAGGCCTTTATGTGGACGGTACCGTCGGAGGGGCGGGACACGCCCAAGCGATTCTCGAAAAGACTCGAGGGAGACTGATCGGCATCGACCGTGATGCCGATGCGCTTGCGGCTTCCGAGGCAAGGTTGGCTCAATTTGGTTCGCGCAAGCATTTGGTCAAATCCAACTTTGCCGATTTGTCCGTGGTGCTTGCGTCGCTCGACGTCGACGACGTGGACGGGATTTTGCTGGATCTGGGGGTTTCGTCTCCTCAGTTGGAGACAGCCTCGAGGGGGTTTAGCTTCAATCGGGCGGCACCGCTCGATATGCGGATGGATCGGGACTTGACGCTTACGGCCTTCGATGTGGTGAACGGTTTTTCACAAGAAGAGCTGGAAGACGTCATTCGCTCATACGGAGAAGAGAAAATGGCTTCAAGAATCGCCAAGGCCATCGTGCGCAGAAGACAGGCGGGCCCTATCGAAACGACGGTGGAACTTGCGGATTTGATCGTACAGGCGATGCCTCCCGCGATGCGGCATCAGAAGATTCACCCCGCCACGCGGACGTTTCAGGCGCTGCGCGTCGCGGTGAACCAAGAATTGGATTGGATCGAGCCGGGAATTCGAAGCGCGGTCGATGTATTGAAGAAGGGCGGCCGCTTGTGCGTGATATCGTTTCACTCGTTGGAGGATCGGCTGGTCAAAAACACATTTCGCGACTTGTCGACCCCCTGCGTGTGTCCCAAGAGTCTGCCTTACTGTGTCTGTCATCGGAAGGCGTCGATTGCGGTTTTAACCCGTAAAGCCGTGACGCCGTCCGCGGAGGAGATTCATCGTAACCCGCGTGCCCGCAGCGCCAAATTGCGGGTGGCTGAAAGGATTTGAAAGATGTCACAGACGGCGCCATCGGAGGCCATGGATCAAATCCGGCCGGTTAAAGAAAAAAGCAGCACGTCGGCGGGCGCGAAATATTCGACCTTTATCCTGGCGACGCTCATTTTGACGATCGTGGCGCTCCTTTATGTCGGGTCGCATATCCGCATGACGCGCATCGAATATGAAATCGCGGCGGCGCTGTCCGCCAAGGAACTCCTGCTGGAAGAACAAAAAAAGTTAAAACTCGAAATGGCGATGCTCAAGTCTCCGCATCGGATTGAGCAGATCGCCAAAGCCAAACTGCAGATGTCCTATCCGGATGCCGAGCAGGTGATTGTGATCAAACAGACGGGAAAATGAGGATGGCGGTGGATTCAAAAAAATGGCTGAAATTTCGGCTGGCCAGCATTCTGGCGGTTTTTTTGATTTTGTTTATCGCGCTTTTGTCCCGCGCGTTTCAGCTGCAGATCCTGTCCGGTGAAAAGCTCAAGGCCCTGGCGCAGCGCCAGCATATCACCACGCTGCCGATTCATTCCGAACGCGGGATCATCTACGACCGCAATGGCGAAAAGCTGGCCATGTCGGTGCAGGCGGATTCCGTCTTTGCCGATCCGACCCGGGTGACCGATCCCGTGCGGGTGTCCAAACAAATCGCCTCTTTGCTTAATCTCGACGCCTCCACCGTCTATCGGAAACTCTCCGAACCGAAAAGCTTTTGTTGGCTGGCTCGAAAAATCCCCCCGCAGCAGGCCGCCCAGGTCGAAGCCGCCAAAATTGAAGGGGTTTACGTCATCAAAGAGCCGAAGCGGTTTTACCCCAACGGGCCGTTGGCCGCGCATCTGATCGGGTTTACCGGTTTTGAAGCGGAAGGCCTGGAAGGTCTGGAAAAAAAATATGATGGGGATTTGAGAGGCAAGCCGGGAAAACTGACCTGGGCCAGGGACGCCAAAGGGAAAAAGCTTTTTTTGCATGTCGAGCATAACCTGTCTCCCAAAGAAGAAAGCGCCAATCTGGTTTTGACCATCGACAGCCGCATCCAGTATCTGGTGGAGACCCACCTCAAAGAAGCCGTGGCGGATAAAGGCGCCAAAGGCGGCGTGGCGATCGTCATGGATCCGAAAACAGGCGAGATTCTGGCGCTGGCCAATGAGAAGGGATTCAATCCCAACAACATCAAAGGCCTGAAATCCGATGACTGGCGCAACCGCGCGGTCTCGGATGTTTTCGATCCAGGGTCCACTTTCAAGCCCTTTTTGGTGGCCGCCGCCTTGGAAGAAAAAGTCATCAAAGAGTCGGATCGTTTTTTTTGCGAAAACGGCTATTACACCGTTGCCAACCGGGTCATTCGGGAAGCCAACCGCAAACAGCACGGTTACTTGTCGGTTCGCGAGATTTTGAAGTATTCCAGCAATATTGGATCCGCGAAAATCGCCGATAAGCTCGGCAAAGAAAAATATTACCACTATATCAAAAAATTCGGCTTCGGCGAAAAAACCGGCATCGATTTGACCGGCGAGGCCGCCGGACTTCTAAGGCCGGTGCAAAGCTGGACAAAGGTCGATACAGCCGCCATTGCCTTTGGACAGGGGATTTCCGTGACGGCCATTCAGCTCATCACCGCCATGTCGGCGATTGCCAATGACGGAATGTTGATGAAGCCTTTTATCGTCCGCGGTTTGACGGACAAGAACAACATGCCGATCAAGATGTTCAGGCCGGAACCTATCCGCCGGGTGATTGCTCCGCAGACGGCCAAGCGCTTGACGGCCATGCTCACGGAAGTGGTTGGCGCCAAAGACGGAACGGGGAAGAATGCGCACATCGTCAATGTCTCCGTCGCCGGAAAGACCGGAACCGCCCAGAAATTCGATTTCGCCCATCGGGTCTATTCTTCGGAGCGTGTGCGAACATCGTTTATCGGTTTCTTTCCGGCGGAAAATCCACAGGTCGTCATTTTGGTGATCCTCGATGAACCTCAACGAGACAAGTGGGGCGGTGTCGCCGCTGCGCCGGTTTTCAAAAGCATCGGCGAACAAATACTCAACTGTTTCAAGACAAACATCCGTGAGACCCCGGTGGTGGATCCTCCGAGAGCCGATAAGATCCAACTGGTTTCCGCCCAGCAGTCCCTGGAGCCGGAGGAGGTCAAAAGGGAGGAGGACGACGAGTTGCGCATGCCGGACTTTTCGGGGATGACCATCCGCGAAGCTCTGAGACTGGCTAAAACCAGGTCGATCGACTTGCGGATTATCGGAAGCGGCTGGGCGGTCAAACAATATCCGCAGGCGGGAACGGAGCTTGGCGAGGACCGGACCTGTAAGGTCGTTTTTGAAATGAATCCGTAGAGGTGAAATGGAACTCGGCGAACTTTTGAAAGGGATCGAAGGAATCGGCGCGGCGATGTCGCCCAAGGGCGACGTGACCTCCGTTTGCTATTCGGCCAACCAGTGTCGACCAGGGTCGCTTTTTGTGGCGATTGAAGGGCTTGTCCACGACGGACACGACTTCATCGGCGAAGCTGTGTCCCGTGGTGCGCGTTTCGTCGTTCACCAAAAAGAGGTGGTGGTTCCCGAGGGGGTCGTCGCTTTCCGCGTGCCGGACAGCCGCCGCGCGCTGGGAAGATTGGCAAGGAATTTTTTTGACAACCCGTCGGAAAAGATCACCTTGATCGGCGTGACGGGGACCAGCGGCAAGACCACCGTCGCATATCTTTTGGAATCCATATTGACCGCCGCCGGTTTCCGCTGCGGGGTGTTGGGGACGGTCAATTATCGGTTCGAAGGGACAATCCTTCCCGCGCCGAATACGACACCGGAGTCATACGAGATGCAAAAAATCCTGCGCGACATGGCCAACGCCGGCGTGACACATGTCGTTGCCGAAGTGTCCTCGCACGCGTTGGATTTGAAGCGGGTGGACGACTGTGATTTCGATTTGGGCGTTTTTACGAATCTCAGCCCGGAGCATTTGGATTATCACAGAAATATGGAGGACTACTTTCGGGCCAAAAAAAGACTCTTTACGGAACTGCTTGCGTCCAGTCACAAGGAGCGTCGGCCGAAAGCGGTGATCAATGTCGATGATGCCTGGGGGCGGAAACTCGTCTCGGAGATATCTGTCCCGTCGCTGACCTATGGCGCTTCGGGCGATGTTGCGGCAACCAAAGCGGATATCTCGCTTTCGGGAATTCGCGCTGAAATTTCGGCCGCCGGGAGAACCCTTCAGGTGTCTTCACCGCTGATCGGTCCGTTCAATCTTTTGAATATCCTGGCGGCTGTGTCCGCCGCGACGGTTTTGAACATCAACCCCTTAAGCATTGAGGCGGGGGTTCAAACGTTGACATGCGTTCCAGGCCGCCTACAGAGGGTGGAATCACCGGAGGGGATTCACGTCTTTGTCGATTATGCCCACAAACCTGACGCCCTGGACCAGGTTTTGCGGACTCTTTCGCATCTGAAGCGAAAGAAAATCATCACCGTTTTCGGCTGCGGCGGCAACCGTGACCGCCTCAAAAGACCCGTGATGGGCAAGATCGCCGCGGCATACAGCGACATAACGATTATCACCAATGATAATCCGCGCCTGGAAGATCCACGCGCCATTATCGCAGAGATCGAATCCGGCATGGATTTGTCGGAGATCAAGAAGGTTTTGCCCGAACAATTAAAGAGATCGGACCGGACGCGCAGCTACGCCGTTATCGAGGATCGAAAGGCCGCCATTTCAGCGGCTGTCCGTTTGGCGGAAGCGGATGATATCGTCTTGATCGCCGGCAAAGGCCACGAAGACTATCAAATTTTGGGGACGAAAAAAGTGCCGTTTGATGATCGTCTGACGGCGGCTGAGGCTTTGAAAGCAAGGAGTTGAGCGATTGAAGCGAACCGATGCGCCCATTTTTACAGTGTCGGAGGTGCTCGAAGTCACCGGCGGAGAACTTCTCGCGGGGGAGTTGCCCGCGACGTTTGACGGCATTTCGACTGACTCGCGGCAGATGAAAAGCCGGCATCTTTTTGTGGCTCTAGCCGGTGGGAATTTCAATGGGCATGATTTTCTGACGAACGCGGTGGAGGGAGGGGCGACGGGGCTTTTGGTTCAAAATGAAGAAAAAGACAAGCTTCAAAAGATTCCAAAAGGCGTCTGCGTGATCAGTGTGACGGATACCCTCAAAGCCTTGGGCGATCTGGCGCATGCCTATCGGATGCGGTTTTCGATTCCGGTGATCGCCTTGACCGGGTCGTCCGGCAAGACCACGACCAAGGAGATGATCGCAGCGATTTTGGAGTCGCGAAAAAACGTGCTCAAGACGGTTGGAAACTTGAACAATTTGATCGGGTTGCCGCAGACGATTTTCAGGTTGCAAAGCACGCACGATATCGCCGTCTTGGAAATGGGCACCAATACGAGGGGTGAGATTAAAAGGTTGACACAAATTGCTTCGCCGGATATCGGGCTCATCACCAATATCGGGCCGGCGCACCTGGCGGGGTTGGGATCAATCGAGGCGGTTCGGCAGGAAAAGGGTGATTTGTTCATGTCGATGGATCCGACAAAGACCGTGGTGGTCAATTTGGATGATGAATCCGTCCGCATGCTCGCGCAAAAATGGTCGGGCCGACGATTGACGTACAGTATGACCTCGAACGCGGACGTGAGCGTCAAGGACATCCGTCAAAACGGCGCCAAAGGGGTCATTTTCAATTTGGTCGCCTGTGGCCAAGAACGCAAGATCGAGATGAGGGTGGCAGGAATCCACAATATCTACAACGCCATGGCGGCGTGCGGTGCGGCGATGGCCGCGGGGTGTGATCTGGAGACCGTCTGCCAGGGGCTAACCGGCTTTCAACCGGTGGCCGGCCGGATGGAGGTCATCAGGCTGTCAAACGGCGCCTATGTGATCAATGACGCTTACAACGCCAATCCCGCCTCAGTCCGGGAAGCGCTGATGACCCTCAAGGATTTGAAAGGCACACGAAGCGCGTTTGTATTTCTGGGGGATATGCTGGAACTGGGAGACGCGGCGCCGGAAATGCATCGGAAAATCGGGTTGCTTTTGGCGGCAACCGGGGTTTCCGCGGCTTACCTTCAAGGAGATTTCGCCCAAATGACCGCTGCGGGGGCCTACGACGGCGGGTTGCCGAAGGAGAAAGTGATGATTTTAAAAGATGATGACGAGGCCATAGCGTCGCTCAAGGTTCAGTTGCGCAAGGGCGACTGGATTTTGGTGAAAGGGTCGAGGCGAATGAGAATGGACCGTTTGGTGACCCGGTTTTGTGAAGTATTTGGCCGCCGAGACGATTCGCTCGAGAAGACGATTCATTGAGTCTGGGGAAGAAAAGTGGTCTACGAATTTTTATATCCGCTGCATACGATGTTTTCGTCCTTCAACGTGTTTCGCTACATCACGTTTCGGACGATTTTTGCGTCGATCACCGCGCTATTGATTTGTCTGCTCATGGGACGCTGGTTGATCCGCAAGCTGCAAAATCTACAAATCGATCAGCAAATCCGTGAAGACGGT
>CAZPTW010000005.1:0-19271 GCA_964589235.1 uncultured Smithella sp.
AATCCTTCGCGCTGTACTGACCAGAGAAATGGAATCATCGTTTTCCATGACAGAAAACATCATTTGCAGAGTTTGCGGGGATGTGAAAAAATCATCACCGAACAGAAATTTGATATACTTCCCCTTTGCATGACGTAAACAATAATTCCAGTTTGGTACCATTCCAAGATTTTTGTCATGGCGGATATACGCGATTCGCGGATCCTGCCGCCGATATTTCTGCATGATTTCATCCGTTGAGTCGTAAGAACAGTCATCGGCAATAAGAAGTTCGAAATCTGCAAAAGACTGACTTAAAACGGATTCTATGGCCTGAGAGAGGTATCGTCCGTAATTGTATGTTGGCATGCAAACACTTATTTGAGGTGTATTCAATGCGATGACCCTTTCTGTGGATGCTTGTGCTTCAGCTTATGGTTGGATACTGAACGATCCATGTTCTTTCTTTGACAATGGGTTTTAAATGATCTTTTTCCAGTCGGCGATTATGTTAATCGTTTCCTTGCCTGCCAAACAAGAAAGAATGTTTAATTTTTGAATATACATAAATCAATGACGTGTCAATCATTGTCATATCGTCGATAAATCGAGACAAGTCACGCGGCGGTTATTGGAGCGACGTGACGACGTTTCGAGAAACTGCTCATGCTGGATTTGAAATTGTTTGGTCCAAAATTTGGTTTTGACGGCCTGAGAAATCACGGTTTCTTGACAAAATTGATCCAATGGTGTCGACAAACATTTATCAGACATTGGAAGAATGGGGATAATCTGTCAGAAGTCGTCAAGATCAAAAAATTTTTTAATCTACTTAAATTTTATTCAATGAGATTTGACTTCTTTTTTGAGCTTGACGCGGCGCTCCGTTTTTCATAAGTTTCCCCCCGACGGGGGCATTGAGCAACGTTCGAAAATGAATAGCGACATTGCTGAGTCAAATCTTTTTTCTCAAGAGGTTTTTCGTGAAAATATCCGGTTTCACGATCGTAAAAAATGCAATCCTTTTAGACTACCCTTTGGTAGAGTCTATCTTGTCTATTTTACCGATTGTCGACGAATATGTTGTACTGATAGGGAAATCAGATGATGATACCCTTGAGATGGTGAAGGCGATTGGAAGTCCCAAGATTAAAATTATCGAAAACGAATGGATCGATCGTCAGAAAAAGGGGGGCGAGTTTTTCAGTACGCTGACCAATTTGGCTTTAGCCGAATGCGCGGGAGACTGGGCGTTCTATCTGCAAGCTGATGAAGTCATTCATGAAAAAGACTTGCCACGATTGAAACAAATATTAATGGACAATTTCGATAATACCAAGATCAAGGCCATTTCTTTAGAGATGAGAAATTTTCACGGAGATTACCAAACATGGAACCCCTATTCCCATCGTCGAGCGGTCCGAATTATCCGGAACAATGGAGAGTTGGAAAGTATCGGCGATGCCGTTACGTTCAGATTGAAAAGTTCCCGCGAACGTAATGCCATCCAGCACATTCAACCAGAAAGTGTCCTCAAAATTCCAGATGTTTTTATTTTTCATTATTCTTGGGTTAAAGACAAACGCAAGCTTGTTCAGAAAGAGAATTTAATGAGCTTTCATTATTTCGGCGACAACGCCCACCAAGTTTCTGAACATCGGCTTGAATGTTACTACATCAAATTCAAGGGGTCTCATCCCAATGTGATGCAGAAAAGGATTGCTGAATTCCAGTCTCCTTTTCCGCCGTATCGGAATCGCTGGCTGAATCCGAAATTTTATTTACATCTCTTTCGGCATGGTTATAAAGGCCCCCACATTCACTTCCCCTGGTAATACGCCTGAATTTCCCATGCGTTGCTTTTTGCTCAAATTTTGAGGTTATGTGTAAAGGAATTGCTCGCTTTTTATTTTGCTGTGACCGCGGTTGTCGTAGACCAGAACATGGGCATTCGGTAAAATTGGATGGGATCTGGGTTTGGAGTTTCCGTGAAAGAGGAGAATCGCCTCAAGAGACTGATACAATCCAATATGTCCACAGAGGTCACTGTTTTGAACCGATGAATGAGAAACTTTATATAGGCGCTTGACATCGAACGCGTTCAACTTTGGTGGTGAAATTTGGAAGAACGTTTCGAGGGGGCTTCATTTTTCCATTCAAGAAGGATAAGATGAGGCGTGTTTCGATTCCGTTAAATTGATTTAGGCGGGGTTGTCAAAATTCATTTTTTTGAGGGCGGAAGATATTTAACGGACAACATGGTTTCCTGTTTCGGCCCCACTGGCGACATCCTCCGAAAAAAGCCCATTTCCAAGATAAGGTATGAAAAATAATTTTAAGATAACAAAGCCTTATGATCAAATTCGCCATTGTGGAAAATTGCTCGTTTTGGATCTAGGATTTTTAGGTGATGCCATTCACTTGATCCCTTCCCTTTGGATGATAAGGTCGGCCTTACCCCAAACAAGACTGGATGTCATGATTGCCGATCACATCAAATCCATTTACGACTTAACACCATGGCTGGATAAGGTCATAGGTTATCCTCGTTTTCCCGTTGGTCCAAAATGGCATGAGGATATTCCGCGGATTTTATCTTTAAGAAAAGAAAAATACGATGTTGTGATCAATTTGAATAGTTCAGATAGATCGAGCATTCTGACATTTTTGACCGGTGCGAGATTCAGACTGGGCAGAGTCCCGGATCGTCCGCCGTCATTTTTGAAATATTGTTTCACCGATATGGTGGAGGTGCCTTTTCTGACGAAACCTTTGTTTCAACAGAGACGTGAGTGCTTGGAGAAGATGGGGTTTCCAAAAAAGGAGACTCTTTTCCCTATCGAAATTCCAACTCAAGCGAAAAAGAGAATTAAAAATGATCTTGGTGAGGTCGCCAAATATGTTCACGTCAGTCCCTTTACAACGGCCGATTTTAGAGAATTGCCGAGTGCTGTTTTAGCGGATGCGATCAACTCCAAGAGCTTCGATTTTGTCGTTTCCTGTGCGTCTAATGAAAGGGAAAAAAGCAAACTGGACGTTTTCCTCAAGCAGCTCAAAAGAAAGCCTGTTAGAATATACCCTGGAAATTTGAATCTTGTTGAATTGACGGCTCTTATTGCGTGCAGTTCTTTACACATGGGAGGGGATTCCGGGGCCTTGCACATCGCCATGATGACCAACACGCCATCGGTTTCATGGTTCAGGCACTTTCCAGGCATCAGAGAATGGATGCCGACAGGGGATATTCATCGACATTTAGTCGGTCAGGAGTCTCCTGACGGAATTCAAGGGATCGGTTCATCTGATCTGCTTCGAGCGATTGATCAATTGAATGGTCTTTGATCATTGGTCCTTCATTCCCAAAGATTTGGAAGAATTCATTGGAATCATGGCGCGTCTGAGAAAGCGCCGCCGATAAATAAACTTTCAATGAAGGCATCTGTCCCAATGAATTGATATTTGAAAATAAACTTGGAAGTATTGAGCGTTTTATGAATCCGGTCATGTCTCCGAAAAAAAAGATCGCCCTACCTGACGTAAGTTTGGTGTGCATTGAGACGCGTGTTCCGCAATTGGCTATCTTTGCCTTGCGGAAATGCATGGAAGCTCTTCTTTTTAAGGAGAACCTGCTTTTGGGAGCCCGTCCTGATTTTGTGCCTGAAAATATTCAACATGTGGATATCGGAAAAATCACCAGCAAGCAAGATTATTCAAGTTTTGTCGTTCGAAGACTCGGGAACTACATTCGTGGCGACTATGTTTTGATCGTTCAAGCGGATGGATTTGTCATCCATCCAGAGTGTTGGACGCCGGACTTTCTCGGAGTGGATTACATCGGTGCTCCCTGGTCTAAACATCCAGAAAAAGTGGGGAATGGCGGGTTTTCTTTAAGATCCCGTCGGTTGCTCGACGCTTTGAAGAACCTGAACGCGGAATACATTCATCCGGAAGATGATTACATTTGTCGCTTGCACAGGTCTGAACTGGAAAGACGTTATGGGATTGTGTTTGCGCCGGTGGCACTGGCGGAGAAATTTTCTTTTGAGGAGATCGATCCTAAAAAGCCGACATTTGGCTTCCATGGAATCTATAATGTTCCTAAGGTACTGTCCGATGACGACCTTCACGTTTATACCGGTTTAATGCAAGGTGATTTTCTCTATTCTGAAATGGGGCGAAAAATCATTAAAGGGCTATACAAAAATGGTTATTACTCCGAAGCGAGACGTTTGATTCGCAGACGCATGAAAGGCCCCGATATGATTCACCGGGATGCGATCCTACTGTGGGGGCGTTGTCTTTTTCACCAATTGATGTGGCGCAAGCCGTGCATGAAAAATCAGTGAATGTTTTATCTATCTTGCATCGGTCACCCATGATAAGACGATTTGATTCGAAAAGAGGAAAAAGATGAGAATATCGGTTACGATTATAGCAAAAAACGAAGAAGAATCGATAGGTGTCTGTTTGGAGTCGGTGAAGTGGGCCGATGAAATCATTGTCCTCGATTCAGGAAGCACCGACGCGACAGTCGATATATGTCGCAAATATACCGATAAAGTCTTTGTAACGGATTGGATCGGTCACGGTCCGCAGAAAAATAGGGCGTTAAAACTTGCCACGGGAGATTGGATTCTGGCTTTGGATGCAGATGAATGGGTGACTCCTGAATTAAAAGAGGAAATCATCAAGACCGTAAACGACCCGGGACCGCATAACGCATTTGACATGCCAAGATTATCCAGCTACTGCGGTCAGTACATCCATCACAGTGGGTGGTGGCCCGATCGGGTAACGCGGTTGTGCAGAAATGGCAAGGCCAAATTTAATGACCATCTGATTCATGACAAATTGATTGTCGAGGGCAGCATCGGCCACTTATCCAATCATCTGATGCATCGTTCATTTCGAGACATCGACCATATGCTCGATAAATTAAATCGATATTCCACAGGTGGCGCTCGCGTCTTGATGGCTGAAGGGAAGAAGTCTTCGCTCTTGAAGGCCCTTTTGCACGGATTTTGGAGTTTTTTTCATACCTATATCATCCAAGCTGGTTTTTTAGATGGCCGTATGGGCTTTATTTTGGCTGTTTCCAACGGAGAGGGAACTTACTATAAATATCTCAAATTGATGTTGATGAAGAAAGATGCGAAATGAAAACGTCCGTTATCGTGACAACTTATAATCGTCCTGATGCTTTGGAACTCGCTTTAGAGGGGTATGCGGCTCAAGATGATAAGGACTTTGAACTGGTCATTGCCGATGATGGATCGACCTTCGACACGGAAAAAGTCATCGCTCAGTTCCAGGCGAAAAATATTATTAAAATCCGCCACGTTTGGCAAGAGGATCAGGGATTTCGGGCGGCGGCCATTCGTAACCGAGCGATCGCTGTGACGTCTGCAGATTACATCATATTCAGTGATGGCGATTGTGTTCCCCTCCCCGATTTTGTAAGACGGCATAAGTGTTTGGCTGAAAAAAACTGGTTTGTTGCGGGAAGCCGCGTCCTCTTGAGCGAGTCTTTTACGCGTGAGGTTTTAAAAAAGCGGATTCCCGTCCACCAGTGGACGTTCGGACGGTGGATTTTATCAAGAATGAAAGGTAATATCAATCGGTTATCACCTTTCTTGTCGCTGCCTATGTTGAATGGGGTGAGGAAAATTTCGCCAAATCGCTGGCAGAGCGCTATGACTTGTAATATGGCAACTTGGAGACATGATTTGATCAACGTCAACGGCTTTGATGAAAATTATGTCGGTTGGGGTTTGGAAGACTCGGATTTAGTGATTCGTTTATTACATGCAAACATCCGTCGGAAAAGCGCCAGATTTATATCGCCTGTCTTGCATCTTTGGCACCGGGAAAATGATCGGCATCGTCTTTTGGAAAATCGTCATCGTCTTGGGGAACGAATGAAATCAAGTCAGTTTGTCGCCACCAAAGGTTTGGATCAATACCTGTAAGACGGTGTGATCTTTTTATCTCTTGACGGGAGGGTGGATTTATCTCCTCATGAACCTGAACTTTCAGAAAATCCTTATCATTAAATTAAGATATATTGGTGATTCGATCAATTTGTTGCCGGTTGTGTCGAATATCAAAAATCACATGCCCAACGTTCATGTGTCTGTTTTGATCAATCAAGGGGCTGAAGATGTTCTGGCGCATTCAAAATTCATCGACAAAGTGATATGTTATGACCGCGTCAAGATGAAGTACAATAAGTCTTTCTTTTCTAAAATTAAGAATAATGTAGATTTTTTCTTTCAGATCAGAAAAGAAAAATACGATCTGGTCATCGATTTTACAGGCGTTGACCGCGCGGCATTCATTACATATATAAGTGGCGCTAAGCACAGATGGGGGTTTGACTATCGGAATCCTCTGACGAGCGATCCTTTCAAGTTCAAGGACTCAGGCGCTCAACGAAAACCGTATCATACCAATCCGCTGCTGAAAGTCTGTTACAACCATTTCATTGAGGCGGATATCACCAAAATGCATATTGTCGATTTTCAGCTAAGCGCGCTTCGACAGATCGGTTTTCCTATCCATGAAAAAAAATTGGTGATTGATGTTCCCGAGGATATCCAAAGAGAGATTGAAAGAACCTATCCATTGCTCAAGGAAAAATCGTTCAAGGTGGTGATTCATCCCGGAGCCAGACTGGCCAATCGCAGATGGCCGGCTTTGAATTTCGCTCAAATTGCCAAGCGCCTGAGGTCGCATTACGGCGCCGAAATCATTTTGGTGTCTGCGCCCGATGAAAAAGCGCTTCTTGACGAGGTCGCGGATTCGATAGGGCACGACGTCGTAAAGATCGCTGAACTATCGTTGATTCAGCTTGCCGCCTTCATAAAAAAATGCGATTTGTATATCGGCAACGATACGGGTACGTCTCATTTGGCTGCCGGAACCGGTGTCAGGATTGTCACTCTTTTTGGACCGCAGTTTCCTTTCTTATGGGCACCCTACACGGATAGGGGGGATACTGTTTTTAAGAATTTGGACTGCACCGGGCCTTGTAACCACATCGACTGTATTTACGATGAAAATAAGTGTATGACGAGCATCAGCGTGGACGACGTATGGGAAAAAATAAAAAATCTCCTTGCGGCCTGAATGTGTCGCCACATGACGGAACAGATTGGATAATTTTTACATCAAGGCGTGGACGCCGATCTTCAATAGGTAGTATAAACGTGAATGAATCCCTTATGGAGTTTTTCGAGCATGGAACAGGTTTACGATATCTTGAAGTCCTTTGTTGATCCCATTTTTATTATTTTCGTCCTTCTTTTCATCGCTTTTCTCGCAACCTTGGTGTCCGCCAAGAAAAAAGGCGGTGCTCTTTTCCTGTTTTTTATTCTGATCTTGCTTTACGGGCTGAGCATTCCGGCTGTTTCCAACTTTTTGAGTTACAAGCTTGAGAAAAAATACATTTTGGGTCTTTACACCGAAGATCAAACACCCTTGGACGTCATCGCGGTTTTCAGTGGAGGGGCGCATGAGATCAAAGCGGTCAATGCGTCATTTCCCATCGATGCAACCATGGCCAGACTGGTCCATGCCGTGCGAATGTTTAAAGCGTATCACGCGAAATATCTGGCGTGCATGGGAAAGGGGCTCGGCAAGATATCCAACGCCGAGCTGATGGCCGAGATGGCGCAGGATTTGGGGGTTCCGAAGGAAAGAATCCGCGTCGACACCCGGTCGAAAAATACGTACGAACATGCCATTGAACTCAATCGTATGTTTGTGGATAAAAATATGAGAGTCGGGCTTGTAACATCGGCTTATCACATGCAGCGAAGTGAAAAAGTGGTGAAAAAGTTCTTTCCGAATGTTCGGCCGCTTCCATCGAGTTACCTTTATCAGTCACCCTCCGGTACGGCGGCCGTTCGTTATATTCCACAGTCGCAATCGTTGTTTTGCAATACTCTCATCTTCAGGGAATATGTGGGGCAGATTTGGTACAGCATCAAGGACATCTGAGAGATGAAGGTCTGGCGATGACAAAACCCGTCTCATTCGGATTGTTATCCATTGTGATACCCGTTTACAATGAGGAGGCGTATTTGGAAGAGGTTGTCCGAAGGGTCGTTTCCCAACCCTTGCCCGGAGGATTGAAACGGGAAGTGATTCTGATCAATGATGCCTCTCATGATGGGACTTGGGCGGTGATGGAATCTCTTCCGGCAAAATTTCCACACGTCGCATTCAAGATTCTCAATAAAAAGCGTAACGAAGGCAAGGGGGCGGCGCTTCGAGATGGATTCGCTCAAGTCAGTGGCGATATCGTGATCATTCAGGATGCAGACTTCGAGTACGATCCCGCCGACTATCCGAAACTTCTCGCCCCTATTCTCGACGGAAAGGCCGATGTGGTGTATGGCAGCCGGTTTATCGGCGAGCCGCACCGGGTGATGTATTTCTGGCATCAGGTGGCCAACACCATTCTCACGACGATATCCAACATGCTGACGAATCTCAACCTGACGGACATGGAAGTCTGTTACAAGGTTTTCCGGCGTGAGGTGGTCGACCGCCTTCACATCAAAAGCCCGCGTTTCGGCGTTGAGCCGGAAATCACCGCGAAAATCGCTCGAATGCGTCTGGACGGAAAAAGACTACGTGTTTATGAAACCGGCATTTCCTACGCCGGGAGAACATATGAGGAAGGAAAGAAAATCGGCTGGAAGGACGCTGTGTCGGCGATCTTACAAATTATCCGGTTTCGCTTTTTTGATTGAGAACCAAGATCATATTGGAAAATCGGAGAAAGTTTTGTATGATGAAATCGTTTTGGTGCCATTACTTGGAATAAGCATATTGAAAAATAATTGTCGATGTCTCAAACGCGCGGGAGTTTGAATCGTCATGTCCATCAATCCCCAGCTCAAAAATCCGAACTTTTACTTTATGATCGCAACCGACGCCGTCCTTTTTGTCGTGTCGCTTTGTCTGGCGTACCTGATGCGTTTTGAGTTTATTTGGTCCCATGTCGATCTGGATCAGTTGTCGGATCTTCTTTTATGGATGGTTCCTTTGAAATCGATTCTTTTTCTGTCTTTGGGGCTTTACCGCGGCATATGGCGTTTTACCAGCGTGCGAGATTTCTGGCTTTTGGCCAGGGCCTGTTTTTTATCGACGGCGCTGATCATGATGATTATTCTAGCCACCACACGATTTCATGGGTTTTCACGTGGGATATTCGTTGCCGATTGCGTCATCACGTTTTTTTTGACGGGGGGGCTGCGAATTTCCATCCGATCCCTTTTTGCGTTTTGGAGCACGTCCCGCACGGGAATGAATCCGGTCGTGAGTCTCCGTTCAATGAGGGTTTTGATTGTCGGCGCCGGGCAGGCGGGAGAAAAAATTTTAAGGGAAATCATGGATAATAACGCGCTTCGTTATGCCGTCGTGGGGTTTATCGACGATGATCCAAACAAGATCGGCCGTTCGATTCATGGGGTAAAAGTGCTAGGCAGCGTGAACCATCTGCCGGCTTTTGTCGAACGTTTTGACATTCAAATGATTTTGATTGCCATTCCTTCCGCTTCCGGCGAGCAAGTTCGGCGTATCGTGGAGATATGCCAGAAAACGAGTGCGTCTTACAAAATTCTTCCGGGGATCGGCGAACTGATCGATGGACGGGTGAGCGTCAAATCGATCCGCGATATCAGCTATGAAGACTTGCTGGGACGAAAGCCCATCCATCTCGATACCAAAGGCATTCGCCAGTACCTGGATGGAAAGACCGTTTTAATTACGGGATGCGGGGGGTCTATTGGTTCGGAACTATGCCGCCAGGTGGTCCGGTATCAGCCGCGCCGGCTCGTTTTACTCGATGCCAGTGAAGCCAACGTGTTCAATATCGAGATGGAACTGCAAAACGAAAAGTTTTGCCGGAATGTCGACGTGGTATTAGGGCACGTGCAGGATGAAATTCTGATGGACAACGTTTTCGAAAAGTTCAAACCGGAGGTCGTTTTTCATGCGGCGGCTTATAAACACGTGCCGATGTTGGAGAAAAACCCCTGGCAAGCGGTTTTCAACAATATCGTGGGCAGTCGAGTCATCATGGAGATGGCGGTCAAACACCATGTCGATCGTTTTGTTTTGGTCTCGACCGACAAAGCCGTTCGGCCGAGCTCCGTCATGGGCGCCAGCAAGCGCGTAACGGAACTCATTATGCAATGCCAACAGGATAACGGGACAAGACTCATGGCCGTACGCTTCGGCAATGTCGTCGGTTCATCCGGTTCTGTCATTCCGCTTTTCCGCCGACAGATTGAACGGGGTGGTCCGGTGACGGTCACCCATCCGGAGGTGAACCGATTTTTTATGACCATTCCCGAGGCCGCGCAAATGATCCTTCAAGCCGGCGCCATGGGCGAAGGGGGGGAAGTTTACATTTTGAGAATGGGAACCCCCGTCAGGATCGATGACATGGCCAGAGATTTGATTCGTCTTTCCGGCAAAGAGCCGGATGTAGACATCAAGATCGTCTATACCGGTTTGCGCGAAGGTGAAAAACTCTATGAAGAATTGATTACGGTGGGAGAAGACATTTTGCCCACCAGTCATGAGCACGTGATGGTGTTGAGGTCCAATCATTTGTTTAACGGGTCGAGTCACGTCATGGAAGCCCGCAGGCAGCTCTACGACGAGATCGATGAATTAGTAAAAATAGCGTCACGTCACGATGCCTCCGGTATCAAGAAAAAACTCAAGAAGATCGTTCCTGAATATACCATGCAGGAAAATGTAAGTATTCTCTGAATCGCAGACATCGACTGGGAGATAAAGAATCGTGACGGCTCAACAGAGGTTAAGAAGAGTATGATATGCATGCTCGTTACCGGCGGGTGCGGATTTATCGGTTCTAATTTTGTTCGTTACGTTTTGGAGCATGATCCGGATTGTCGGATTGTAAATCTGGATAAACTGACTTACGCGGGGAACCTCGCAAACTTGAGAGATGTGGAAAAAAACCCTCGATACCGCTTTATCAAGGGGGATATCTGCGACAACGACTTGGTGCGAGGAATTTTCTCACAAGAGAAGATCGACAGAGTTGTCCACTTCGCCGCCGAATCGCACGTGGACCGGAGCATTACAGGCCCCGCGGAATTCGTCCGTACCAATATATTCGGCACTTTCAATCTGCTGGAAGCGGCGCGTGACGCTTGGCTGAAAACATCCAACGTGTCAGACTTAGAGTGCCGCTTTCTTCATGTCAGCACCGACGAAGTGTATGGGTCACTGGGGGAAACGGGCTACTTCCAAGAAACCACGCCCTATGATCCCCGGTCACCTTACTCCGCCAGTAAAGCGTCGTCCGATCACCTGGTCAGTGCTTATTTCCATACTTACGGACTGCCTACGCTCATTACCAATTGTTCGAATAATTACGGCCCGTATCAGTTTCCTGAGAAGCTTATTCCCCTCGTCATCAACAATGCCTTACAGGGGAAACCTCTTCCCGTTTACGGCGATGGCAAAAACATCCGTGACTGGCTCTACGTGGTCGATCACTGTGAAGCGATTCTTACCGTTTTGCGGAAAGGCAAAGTGGGTGAAACCTACAACATCGGCGGAAACAGCGAAAAACAAAACATCGAAGTCGTCCACACCATTTGCGATATTCTGGATGAAAAAGCCGGCCTCTTGCCCGGAAATAAAATCCGCAGGTCACTGGTCACCTATGTGAAAGACCGAGCGGGTCATGACCGCCGCTATGCCATCGACGCGACCAAGATCCGCACGGAACTCGGATGGATTCCCAAAGTCGTTTTTGCCGACGGCATGAAGAAAACCGTGGAATGGTATCTGACCCATCAAACCTGGATTTCTTCCGTGACCGATGGAAGCTACCGGGAATATTACGAGAGAATGTACGGGGGGAGATAGCTCTTGCCTGATGGCTTGTGGCAGACGGCAACGGCGGATATTCAAAGAAGGAGTTTGAGTGGAATCTTTTTGCTATCCGCGGATCATTTTGTGAAAAGTCTATACTTTACAAAATTTTCAGATGTCCGTGGATGGAGGGATCATCCTTCCCCAAACTGAAGTCGGTTGCTTGGGAAATCGAACAATATCCACCCGTTTGAAAAAAATCTATTCAATCTTCCGAAAATGAACTATAAACACCATGCGTCAAACAAGCTGCCGGAGAGGCCATCAATCAAGAGCTAGAGGCGAACGTTCGGAGGAAAGGGATGACTGGAATAAAGAAAGGGATCGTTTTGGCTGGAGGGGCGGGCAGTAGACTCTACCCTTTAACTCTGGTCGCCAGCAAGCAACTTCAACCGGTTTATGATAAACCGATGATCTACTATCCACTTGCAACGCTCATGGGGGCGGGGATACAGAATATTTTGATTATTTCAACGCCCCAGGATACCCCTCGTTTTGAGGCCTTATTGGGTGATGGCAACCGTTGGGGAATCCGTTTGTCCTATCAAGTGCAGCCGGAGCCGAAAGGCATCGCCCAGGCCTTTCTGATCGGAGAAAGGTTTATTGACGGTGATCCCGTCTGTTTGATTCTGGGAGACAACATTTTTTACGGAAAAATGGATTTGCACAAGCTGATGCGCGACTTTACAGAGGGGGCTACGATCTTTGGCTATTATGTAAACGACCCGGAGCGATACGGTGTCGTCGAATTCGACCGGGAAGGGAAAGCCATCAGTATCGAGGAAAAACCGGCCAGACCGAAATCGAATTACGCGGTTCCCGGTTTGTATTTATATGATCGGACGATCACGGAAATTACAAAGGGCATAAAACCTTCGGCCAGAGGCGAGCTGGAAATCACGGATGTCAATGTCGAATATCTCAGACGTGGGAAACTCCATGTTGTGCCGTTGGGGCGGGGGATTGCCTGGCTGGATACGGGAACCCACACGAGTCTCCTGGAGGCGAGCCACTTCATCGGCACGCTGGAAGCAAGGCAGGGTTTGAAAATCGCCTGCCTGGAAGAGATTGCTTACCGGATGGGTTTTGTGGATGAGCGGAAAATGAGACAGGTTATCGACGACACACCCAAATCGAGCTATCGCGATTATCTTGAAAGAATTTTCAAAGAAAAATCCGCTTTTCATATGTCTTGACTTCCGCGCCATCTGCATTAGTCCGACATCACGAGCAAGGGGTTGATCATCATGAAAATCATCGAGACGGATATTCCGGATGTCTTGGTCATCGAGCCGGAAGTTTTCGGTGATCAGAGAGGTTTCTTCTTCGAGAGTTTCAATCAAAGAAAATGGCGGGAAAAAACAGGTCGTGAGACATCGTTTGTGCAGGATAATCATTCCCGATCCGCCAAGAATGTGCTGCGCGGTCTGCATTATCAAATTCGGCAACCTCAAGGAAAACTGGTTCGCGTCGTCCAAGGCGAAGTTTTTGATGTCGCGGTCGATTTGCGTAGATCGTCTCCTACCTTCGGCCGCTGGGTGGGCGTAGAACTTTCCGCAGAAAACCACCTTCAGATGTGGATTCCCGAAGGGTTTGCCCACGGTTTTTATGTCCTCTCCGATTTTGCCGAATTTATTTATAAAACCACAGATTATTGGGCCCCGCAGTACGAACGCACGCTCATTTGGAACGATCCCGACTTGGCGATTGCCTGGCCTATTGCCGAAAAGCCGATTTTATCGGCCAAGGATGCGATGGGCGTGAGTTTCAGGACGGCGGAATGCTTTGGATAAGGAGGGAAAGGAATTTATCCTGAAATATTTTGAATTCCGAAGATGGTCTGTTTTTCTTTCCAGAGGGTTTGCGCCGTTTGAGAAAAAAGCGTCCATTCGGCTCTCCGTTGTTGAAACGAAGATTCAAGTCACGTTCCTTTCCGGGACGGATGATTCGGCCTTTGAATGAATTTTGGCGATTCTCGAATTCCTCGAGGATAGAAGAAAGAGGCATGCCGGAAACGAGAATAAATCGCTTGCGGACGAAGCGCTGATGGCCTTTGAACTCGGTTTGTTTGAGTATCCTGGTATGGAGAGCATGAATCTTTGATTTTTTAAACGCCGATCTTACTTTTGCTTTTTTAGATTCGGTTCTTTGTGAAAAAAAACAGCAAAACTGTGTCGCAGCGCACCATTGAATATAGGATCCCGACCGATCTTTTCAAGAACCGTTTTCAGGGAGAGGAACATCATATTGCAGGTTATCAAGGAATGTTGATAAAGCGCTCTGATCAGGCTGTGAAAAGTGGGAGGGATCGGCTGCGAAGCGAAAAGTCCGTGGAACGAAAACGAATTTCCATAAAAAGAGTGTTTGATTTGGTCCTGTCCTTTTGCGCGGGTGCCGCGGTCTCCCTTCCCTTGATGCTTATTGCCGTCTTGGTGAAAATTTCGTCTAAAGGGCCGGTGTTATACTGGTCGGACCGTGTCGGGGCGGATAACAAGCTTTTCAAGATGCCTAAGTTTCGTACCATGAAACCCGGTACGCCGGAAGTGGCCACGCACCTGATGATTCACCCGGATTCTTATTTGACCTCGATCGGTAAGGTCTTACGCACTTTAAGCCTCGATGAGTTGCCTCAGTTGTGGAGTGTGCTCAAGGGCGACATGAGTTTCGTAGGGCCTCGACCCGCCTTGTACAATCAGTTTGATCTGATTGAGTTGAGGACGATCAAGGGCATCCATCGCCTTGTTCCCGGTATCACCGGCTGGGCGCAGATCAACGGCCGTGACGACCTGACGATTCCAGAAAAAGTCGCCTTGGACGAATATTATATGAAACACAAATCTTTCCTTTTTGATTTGAAAATTCTCAGCCTGACGGTTTTTAAGGTCATCAAGCGGGATGGGGTCCGTCATTAGAAGTCATTCGCTTCTTCGATGCTATCCATGTTTTCCCTTGACTTGAATCTGTTTGTCCAATATTGGTGACGACGATCGAGAATGAAGCTCTCGCGTCGAAATGACGGGGAAGACGTCGGGCAAGAGACGGCGGAATTCCGACAAACTGAAAGGAAAACCGGTTGGCTTGTCAACGAGACGTCACATCGGGAAACCAGAACTTCTTTATGCCTATGAAGAATGGTCACGGTTTATGGGGTGTTTGGATGCATGAAGATATCATTCAGAGGGCGAATCTATAGAAAGAAAATCATTCATGCCGATGGACCGATCATTGTTTCAAAAGGAATTTCTCTCTCTCTTCGAGCATTTCAATGTGTGGTTTACGCTCGGTCTTTACGATATCAAACAGAGATATCGGCGCTCGCTGATCGGCCCCCTGTGGATTACCCTAAGCAGCGGCGTGATGGTCGGCAGCGTCGGGCTCATGTTCTCCGTCATTTTCAAATCACCGGTCCATGAATTTTTACCTTATTTTGCCGTGGGGCAAGTGTTGTGGTTGTTTGTGTCCATGCAGCTCAATGAAGCTTGTATCACGTTCATCACTTATCAATCCGTCATCAAGCAAATGTCCCTGCCGCTCATGGTTCACGTGACGCGTAAATTGTGGGTTAATCTCATCCTTTTGGCGCATAATTTCTTGATTGTGGCCTGTGTGCTTGTTTTCTTTCGCGTTCGGGTTTCAGGGACGATTCTCTTGGCGATACCGGCTTTCGGTTTGGTCGTTTTGGTGTTGCTGATGGTTTCGTTTCTTTTGGCCGTTGTCTGTACAAGATTCCGAGATATTACTCAGGTGGTGGGGGTCTTTATTCAATTGAGTTATTTCTTTACGCCGATTTTCTGGATGAAAAAAGCCTTGCCGGAAAAATACTCATGGGTGTCGGATCTGAATCCCTTTTATCATATCATTGAAATTGTTCGGTCTCCGCTTTTGGGAGAGCCGCAGAGGGCCATCCACTGGGTTTATCTGTCGGTTTGTTTTGTTGTTTCAGCTTTGGCTGCGTTTGGATTTTTGAAATGGTTCCGTCATAGGGTGCCGTATTGGCTGTAGGGAAAGAGATGGCGAAAATCACGGCGGAAAATTTGGTGATCGATTACCCCATCTTCGATTCGTCCAGTCGATCTCTGAAAAAGACGCTGGTCAGAGCGGCAACCGGCGGCCGAATCGCCAACGATTCCCGCGGTATCAGCATTCGCGCCATCGACGGCATTTCGTTTTCGATTTCGCACGGCGAAAAGGTCGCTTTAATGGGACACAACGGGGCGGGTAAGTCAACGTTGCTGCGCGCGATCGCCGGGGTGTACGCTCCCACTTCCGGGTGGTTGAAGACCGAAGGGTCCATTGTCTCCCTATTGGATCTGTCGTTGGGCATGGATCCGGAGTTTTCGGGTTACGATAACATTTTAATCCGCTGCACTTTGATGGGGGTTCCCAAAGCGACGGTGAAAAAAAAGATCGATGAGATTATCGATTTTTCGGAACTTGGCGATTATATCAAGATGCCGATGCGAACCTATTCGTCCGGGATGCATTTGCGTCTGGCGTTCTCTGTGTGCACCGCCTTCCCCGCGGATATTGTGCTTATGGACGAGTGGCTGGCCGTGGGCGATAAAGCATTCAGTGAAAAAGCGGAAGACCGGCTCATCGAGTTCATTGAAAATTCATCCATTTTGGTTTTGGCCTCACACTCCCGCGATCAAGTTAAAAAAATTTGTAACCGACTTCTGGTGATGGATCACGGAAGTCTATCCGAAGGCGCAATCGAGCGTCTTTGATTTGGGTGTCCTTCAATGTATCCCGATCATCGAATCATTGCCGTGGTCGTCACATACGAACCCGAACCAGACGTCTTGGGGGCTCTTTTGCAGTCTATCGCTTTGCAGGTTGAGGCTGTGGTGATCGTCGATAATGGATCGCAGCGGGATTTAACGTTCATAGACAGAAGTTGCGGGAATGATCGTCGAGTTACGATTATCCGACTGAATGAAAATCAAGGGATTGCGGCCGCTCAGAATATTGGAATTGCCGAAGCGATTGAAAGAGGCGCCGATTACATCCTTCTTTTGGATCATGACAGCATTCCCATGCCGGATATGGTCGAAAAACTCTACCTGACCTGCAGAGCATTATTGCAGGACGGGAAAAAAGTCGCGGCGGTCGGGCCGAGCTATCGCGTACCCCATGCGAACGATTCTTCCTATTTTGTTCAATTCGGGATGGTGAAATTCAAGAAAATTGAACGTCAACAGTGGGCTGGAAAGGCGTATGTGCTTGCGGATTTTCTCATTTCATCGGGATGTCTGATCCCGACAGCCGCCTTGGAAGATATCGGTCCAATGGATGAAACCCTCTTTATCGATCATGTCGACACGGATTGGTTTCTTCGAGCAAGGGCTAAAAATTATCTCATCTATGGGGTTCCCGACGCTCTGATGGAACATTTTTTGGGTGATTCCCAGTTCATGTTCAGATTGGGCAAGCCAAGGATGCTGCCGGTTCACAAGCCTATAAGATTTTACTATATCTTTCGGAACAGCATCCTATTATACCGGAGGACTTACGCCGCAAAAAAGTGGATTTTGAATGATTTGGTTCGATTGGGACTGATGTTCATCGTCTTTACGACGTGCATTCACCCGCGAGGACAATACCTGAAAATGATCGGCAGAGGGATTGCAGATGGGATCAGGGGAATAAGCGGCAAATTCCAGGCCAGTTTCCCGGGGGCGTTCATTCCTTGAGTTCGGACGCGCACGAAATGAAAGACAAAATGAGACAAATGAAAAGCCTCCTGTCGCTTCTTAAACGATACTATCTCATCTGGACAGCCAATCGCCGGGTGAAACGCGGCGATTCTATGGGCCCCGTATATAATGAACGCCTCTATCGATACCACGAATCGCTCGTTCCCGACAGGTATCCGGAGGCCCTGAAAGCATGGTATAAACAAGTCACCGGAAGAACACTAGATCTCGATCGACCGCGGACTTTTAATGAAAAAATCCAATGGCTGAAACTATTTGACAGCACTCCGCTGAAAACCCGGCTCACAGACAAATACTTGGTTCGAGACTGGGTGAAAGAAAAAATCGGCTCAAAGTATCTGACAGACCTTTTGGGGGTATGGCACAGGTTTGACGACATTGACTTTGATCGGCTTCCTGAAAAATTTGTATTGAAAGCCACCCATGGCTGTGGATGGAATATGATGGTCGATAAACGAACTTTTGACAGAGCGGCTGCAAAACGAAAATTCGACCGGTGGTTGAACACCAACTACGCGTTTGTTTTTGGTCTGGAACTCCAATACAAGAACCTCCAGCCTAGAATTATTGCCGAAGCTTATCTGGAGAATTCCAAGGGCGATCTCTACGATTATAAAATCTGGTGTTTTTCGGGCCGGGCCGAATATATCATGTTTTTGGCCGAGCGGTCTCTTCGGTTAAAGATGGCATTTTACGACCGGCAGTGGAATCTTCTGCCGGTCGTGTATCTGCCGACTCGTTACGATTGCTCGGCGGCCAAGCCGGATAACCTAGAAGAAATGATTGATATTGCGGAAATTTTGTCGAAGGAGTTCGCCCATGTTCGTGTTGATCTCTTCCGCCTAAACGACGGGACGATAAAATTCGGTGAGATGACATTTACAAGCGCGTCAGGCACGTGCGGGTGGAGTCCACCGGAATATGATGAAATTTTAGGTCGCCTCATCGATATCGATCGATTGAAAAAAGGGATGAGCGCATGAAGACAGAGCATTTATCCAACTTCCGCCGTACATGCCTCCGTCTCGGCGCCAGATTGTATGGGGCCTTACGCGGAGAGTCACTGGACGCGGAAGACAAAATGCGGCCTAAAAAAATTCGATCTTTCAACACGCCGCTTGTGGAGCATTGCAATTTGAAATGCCGGGGCTGTGATCATTTTGCGCCTCTTGCAAAACCGGGATTTGCGGATTTGACCACTTTTGAAAAGGATTTTGTAAGGCTTTCCGAATTGCTCGATGGTGATGTCGACCGGATCGGGCTTATGGGCGGTGAACCGCTCTTACATCCACGCATTGCTGATTTTCTTCCCATCGCCAGAAAATGTTTTCCGAAAACGCGCATTCGGATCGTTACAAATGGTGTGCGCCTTTTAAAGCAGAAGGAAAATTTCTGGCGGGCCTGCGCGGAGAGCGATATTGTGATTGAAGTGACGAAATATCCAATTCGTCTGAATTTTGAACAAATGAGAAATGTTTGCGTTTCGCATGGGGTGACTTTCGAGTTTCGGGAAGATACCGGAGAGGTGGAGAAAACATCGTATCATATTCCCTTAGATTTGGAAGGTAGGCAAGATATTCGCAAGAATTTCTCGAAGTGCTTTCACGCCAATTATACCATCAGCTTGAGAGAGGGAAAGCTTTATAC
>CAZPTW010000006.1:0-18687 GCA_964589235.1 uncultured Smithella sp.
TTCCCGGATATTGCCGGGCCAGTCATAAGCTTCAAGCGCCTGCCTTGCAGCCTCCGTGAATCCGGAAATCCTTTTCCCCAGGGGGGATGAAAATTTCCGGACAAAAAAATCCGCAAGCGGCAGAATGGCTTCGGGGCGCTCGGAAAGCGTCGGAAGGATAATAGGGAAAACATTCAACCGGTAAAAGAGATCCTCGCGAAACCGGCCGGCGGCAACTTCTTTTTTTAAATCTTTGTTTGTGGCTGATAAAATACGGACGTCCACGCTGATGGTTTTGGTGCCTCCCACTCTTTCCAATTCCCTTTCCTGAAGAACGCGCAGGAGTTTAACCTGAACCGACGGTGAAATTTCAGCGATTTCATCCAGAAAGATGGTTCCACCGTCGGCCAGTTCAAATCGGCCTTTTCTGGCCGCCGTCGCGCCTGTAAACGCTCCTTTTTCATGACCGAACAGCTCGCTCTCCAGAAGCGTCTCCGTGAGTGCAGCACAGTGGACGGCGACAAAAGCCTGGTCTTTCCGGAGGCTCATCTGGTGGATCACTCGCGCGACCAGTTCTTTTCCTGTTCCGCTGGGGCCGCTGATGAGGACGGAGGCGTTTGTGGGTGCTACTTCCTTGACCAACTTCAGAACTTTTTGCATCTTTTCCCCGAGAAAAATCATCTCCATGGCCGGAAACTGTTTTTTGAGTTCTTCGGAGAGAAGGGAAATGGTTGTGTCAGCATCCGCTTCCCGCAAAACGCGCCGAACGGCAAGACGAAGTTCGTCGGGATTTTGAAGCGGTTTGGTCAGGTAGTCGGACGCGCCGGCTTTCATGGCTTCCACGGCGTTATCGATAGAGCCGAAGGCGGTGATGACTATCCAGCGGCTTTCCGGTTTTTCCTTTTTGGCTTCCCTCAGCAGATCCATACCGGAAAGTTCCGGCATTTTCAGATCCGTAATGGCCAGGTCGAATTCGCCGCCCAGAAATTTCGCCAGCCCTTCCCTGCCGTTTCGCGCCTCTTCCACCCGATGGCCTTCTTCCTTCAGAATAGCCGACAGAAAGGAGCGAAATAAAGCATCGTCTTCCACGATTAAAATCGATTTTCCCATCTTACGTTTCTCCTGCTTTCGGAAGCCGGATGATCAGAACAGCACCTTGTTCCCGGTCCCGGTTGCGAAGGCTGATTTTTCCATTCATGCCTTCGATGACTTTTTCACAGTAGGCCAGCCCGAGCCCCGTGCCATCCGTTTTGGTCGTATGAAAAGGGGTAAAAAGCAAAGGCAATTGAGTCTCGGGGATTCCCGGGCCTGTATCTTTCATTTTTATTGTAACGTGCTTGCCAGCGGGGCGTATTGAAATGTCCAGCCTACCGGATCCGCCCATAGCCTCGACAGCATTTTTAATTCCGTTTACAAAAACCCGGCGGAGTTTTTCCGCATCCGCATAAACGACGGCATGCGGAATTTCATCCATGTGACGCACCCCGTTCCATCCGGCGGCCGCGGACGCAACGGCTTCCTTAAGCAAAGGAATAACGTCCACACGCCCGATATGATATCGCTCATCGCGCGAGAACTGAAGAAGCTGATGCACCAGATCTTCGATGCGTTCAGTGCCGTCAATAATGGAGGTAAGCGCCACTTTCTTGGG
This sequence comes from uncultured Smithella sp., assembly GCA_964589235.1. Taxonomy (GTDB): domain Bacteria; phylum Desulfobacterota; class Syntrophia; order Syntrophales; family Smithellaceae; genus UBA8904. The sequence continues at coordinate 1,631 of CAZPTW010000006.1, forward strand.
ATCGCCGGCGTCCGTTTTTTCATTCACCCATTGCGCATATCCTTTTACGGACCCCAACGCATTACGAATCTCATGGGCCAGCACAGCCGTCATTTGACCGACCACGGCCAGTTGTTTTTTACGATTCAGCTCAGCGCCGAGACGAAGAGTCCGGGTCAGCATTCTCTCAAAAAGGATGCCAGTGGTCCATAAAAGCAGCAGGACAGCCCACCCGATCCACCATGTTCTCCGGGCATCAGCGACAATACGGTCCACCGGCGCGGTATGCAACACCAGGCGCAGCCATTGTGAAGCTCCGTCCGTCAGGCGCAGCGGATAATTAAACTCATAGGCCGGAAGCCCTGTGCCGAGAATGATGCGCCGGCCTACCGCCTTTTGCAGGCTGCTTTCGGGACGTTCTTCTTGAAGAGACAACGTAAAACCGATCCGCTTGGGATTGGTGTGGAAAAGAATGATCCTCCGATCATTGACAATCATGGCATATGCCACGACGCGGTCTGAAAAAATTTCCTGTAGCGCAGACGGGCCTGAACGGTGAAGGGCGATTTCAGCAGAAGAAGATAAAGCCAGAGCCGTGCTTTCCAGTGATTGGTCAGCCATATGCTGAGCGGAGCGGAAAATTCGCTCTGCCGAATAAAGGATCGCAATGGAAAACAGGATGAGAAAAAAAGCCAAACCGATTCGTATAATTTTGAGGAAATTACGACTATTGTGGCTTTTTGGGCTCAAAACTTATTCCTTTGCAAGACGAATGTCATCCACCATGGGATAGCTTACCAGAACTTAAAGAAGATCAAAATATGATGTTTACTTGTTTTAGATTGATGAATTTCCGCAAAGTTTTTTTGATCTTCTCGAATACATATTCCGGAAAACGAACTGTTCCCCCGTCTATGGATACGCTTCAGCCTCCCGGAAGGGGGCTGTCCGGAAAGTCCTGCTCCGGTTCGGCGATGCAGGCTTTACCGGCAAGACCATCTTTCGTATTCTTTTTTTTTATATTCATCATCGTACCTGCGGCGTTTTAATAGGTCTTCTCTGGTTTTCCTGATCCGGATGCGGTCAGGTTTTAATAAAAGAAAGGCCTGAAAACAAAGCCCTGATACCAGTAGAGAAAATAGAATTATCATATCTGTCATTGTATTGCCCCTGATATTTTATTTTGTTGCATCCCGCCTTTGTGGTAAAAAACACATGTTTTAGTTGTTGGATACAACGGATCAGCCCGGGCGTCATTGATTTAAATCAATACCGGAGTATTTTTATGGATATCTTGCAGCAATTTAAAAAAATTGATCTTTTTCAAGGGGTGTCTTCAGAAAAATTGAAGGTTCTCGCAGCGCAGGCCGTCTACAAAGAATTTCCAGCCCAGACGATGGTCATCGGCGAGACCGATCCCATCAAGTCTTTTTACGTGGTCTTGACCGGAAGGATGAAACTTTACAAAAGCTCTCCGGATGGCAAAGAACAAACCATTCAGCTTTTGGAGCCGGGCGATCCGTTCGGGCTTTGCACGGCGTTTGCCACCGACGCTTTTCCGGCCAGCGCCATGACGCTTGAGGAAAGCCGGGTCGTTTTGATTCCCGGCCCGCTGATGGAAGCCGTGGCGATGCAGGAACCCAGGCTCCTTTTGAACATCATCCAAATCCTCTCCCGGCGGCTCAAAGATTCCATGGCGATGATCGAAGCGCTGGCCTTGAAGGACATTCCGGAAAGAATCGCATCGTTTCTGTGGCATGCGCTTCCGCGGACAAAGGATCGTCCAGAGCAACTTGAGTTGGCCATTACACAGCGGGAACTGGCCAAGATTCTAGGCGCCACACCCGAGGCGCTCTCTCGTGCGCTTCGCAAAATGACCGATGAAGGCATCCTGCGGACGTCCGGACGCATCATCCGAATTTTGGACGGCAAAGCGCTTGCCGACCTCGCGGAAGGGAAGGGATGAAAGCCCGTCGCTTTCGTCGGACGACTTATGGATGGTCACCTCATCGTTGCCTCACACTTCTTTCCCGAAACGCGGAAAGTGGCTTGGGCAGGCGTGTTTTTTTTCGCGGGGGGGCCGTTATCCCGTTTCGTCTTTCCTTTCGTAGACGATTTTTCCATTCAAAAATGTCATCATGGCTTTGATATCCTTGATGCCGTCTTCGGAGAGAGAGGAGATATCCCGATCCCAGACGACCATGTCGGCGCATTTTCCTTTTTCGAGAGAGCCGATCGATTTTTCCTGAAAACCGGCGTAGGCACTGCCCATCGCTTGGACTTTCAACGCCGCGTCAATTGAAATACGCTCCGCTGGATCCAGTTGGAGACCGCTTTTCGTCGTGCGGGCTTTGGCTTGCCAGATTGCCATTTGCGGTTGATAAAATGGATAAGCCGGCGGGTCGGCCCCGAAGGCGATGGGAATACCCGCTTGGAGATAGCTATTGAGGGGGATGGATTTTTCTTTGTCTGGCATCAGCCATTTGTCCCCCCAGGCATAAATAAATTGCGGATGGGTGGATACGACGGCGCCTATCCGTCCGATTCGTTCCAGAGAACCGCCCCGGGGGAGAATCGCATGTTCGATGCGATGACGCGCGTCGCGGCGAAAATGGTCTTTTTGCGCCGCCTCCAGTGCGTCCAAAAAGAGGTCCACGGCTTGATCGCCCACCGCGTGAGCGCTGATTTGCAGACCTCGAAGATGAAAGAGCTTGACCATGGCATGGACATCGGATGTGGAATGAAGCGGTAATCCTCGGGGGTTGCCATACCAGAGCGCCGTCGGTCCGGAGCCGTCAATGGCGATCTTGACGCCACCCCATAGCTCTGAAAAAAGCGTCGGTTGTTCCTTGCGCAAGACAAAAAAATCGTGAACAGGGGAAGCGGGGATCGGCTCTTTTCCCGAAAAAAGGTCACCCATCACTGCGGCGGCTTCTCGGACGTTGGCGAGATAGGGCCAGATTTTGACCCGGACGGGAATCCTGCCGGTTTCGATCAGTCGGAGGTATGGGCGGGCGAAGGGATTGACTCCGATGTCCGAAATCATGAAAAAGTTGTCATGGACGGCGGTTACGCCTTCCCGAACGTAGAGATTTGCCGCGGACAGGATGCATTCCTCGGCCTCTTGATCGCTTAGGGGCGGCATGTGTTTTCTGACCAGGTACAAAGCGGGATAATGAATCAACAGGCCGGTCGGTCCTTTTCCAAAAAGCTTCATGGCGATTTTGCTTCCGGGTGGGTTGGGTGTTTGACTGTCGATGCCGGCTATCTTGAGCGCAAGGGAGTTGGCAAAGCCCCACTGACCGGTTGTGTGGGTGACCAGCATCGGGTGATCACCGCTTACCCTGTCTAGATCTTCTTTGGTCAAGAAAGTCAGAGCGTTGGCTTCGACGCCCCAAGCGGCGATCCACTGTCCTTTGGGGATCCCTTTTGCGCGCCGAGCCAGCGCTTCCAGGATTTCTTCTTTCGATTCCATCCCTTGGAGTTTTACCCATCGATGGGATTCCCGAAGTCCGAAAGGCGGCAAGTGCGCGTGAGAGTCGATCAACCCAGGCGTGATCGTTTTGCCTTTCAGATCGATCACCCGTGTCTGTCGGCTGATATACTGGTCGATGGTTTGGTTATCGCCTGCATCAAGAATGATTCCTTGCCTTACCGCAATCGCCTGGACCACCGATCCCTGTCGATTGAGGGTGATGACCTTTCCGCTTTTTAAAACCAAATCCGCTGAAGGCTTGGCCGCTTGAAGCCTTGGCGTGTTCGGAAGGAGAACCGCGCCTGCGGCGACCGCCGAAAGTTTGATGAATTTTCTCCGGCTCATTTTTTTGAAGGATCGCGTCGATGTCATGAGGAGGTCCTCCTTTCGTGCAGAACCGATTTCGGAGCATCATACCCCTTCGGGGCTTGAATGCAAGGTTTAACCTGCGGCACAAACGAAAAAGACGCGACAAAAAAATTTTTGATTGATCCAGATCAATGACATCCCTCGAAAGGGAGAGTAATCTTGCAATCGGAATCAGGGAAAAGTGAACAAACAATGAAAACAATTTTTATGACAAAGGAGGAAATATCATGAGTACGCAGGAGTTTGTAAGGCACGTGGGAGACGCCGATTTTGAGGCGGAGGTTTTGAAGGGAGACAAAATCACCCTGGTTGATTTTTGGGCGCCTTGGTGTGGACCCTGCAGGGCGCTCGCTCCGGTTTTGGAGGAAGTCGCCGCGGAGTTCAACCGGAAAGTGAATGTGGTCAAGGTGAACGTGGATGATAACCCCAAAACGAAGGATCGGTACGGCATCCGCAGCATCCCCACGTTGATGATGTTCAAGGACGGCAAGGTGGAAGACACGGTGGTCGGTTTGGTTTCGAAAAGGGAATTGACCCAAGTGATCGACCGTTGTTTGAATTAGACAAAATGCGGGGGACGAAAAAATGAGTGACATTTTGATTCTGATCATTATAATGATCGCGTGGCTCTTTCTTCAGGGATGGCTCCTGCCCCGGCTGGGAATTTCGACCTGACTGAAGCCATCCTGTCCGGTCGAGGATAGATTGAAAGATAAAAAATCGTCAACATCTGAAGGTCATTAGAAAAACAGCTCCGGTTTTGGGTCGCCGACCGGCATCCAAAACCGGAGGACTTGTCGGCGCGGCATGATCGGGGGTAGGCCGTTGTATCGACTCTCCAATCCGCTGATCATCGACAGAAAGGAGCTCCTCATGAAAAAAAACATGGGAACGATCGATAGAACCATTCGGCTCGTCCTGGCGGTTATGGTGGCTATTCTCATCTTGACGGGTGCCGCGGCCGGCGTTTTGGCCGTCGTGCTCGGAATGATCGCGGCGGTCTTTGTCGTAACGAGCCTGATCGGTTTCTGTCCGGCCTATGTGCCGTTCGGCATTTCCACTATAGAAAAGGATCCATCCCGGCGTGCCGGAACGAACGCAAAAGGAGGATGAGGATCATGATCTTTCCTGCAGGCCCAGGCCGATACATGCTTTGGATGCTGGGGGGATTTTTTTTTAGTCTTTTTTGTGCTTTTCCGGCGCCGGCGGAAGATCGGCCGGTGTCGACGCCCCTGACGCTTACCAGGGCCGTTGCCATCGCCTTGGAAAACAACCATGAAATCAAAGCCATGAAAAGCGCAGCGGCGGCGGGACGGGCGGATATCGGCATTGCGCGCAGCTACCTTCTTCCGAAAATCTCTGTCGAAGAGCGATATCTGCGGACCAACAATCCCGGCTATGCCTTGATGTCCAAGCTCAATCAATCCCGGATCGAGGCTTTTGATTTCAGTCCGGATGTTTTAAACCGGCCGGAGGCGATCAACGATTTTCAGTCGTCCGTTTTCGTGGAGCAGCCCTTGTTCGTCAAAAAGGCGTTTGTGGGGCTTCAGATGTCCCGCACGGAATGGATGGCAAAAGAACAAGACACCCGTCGCAAGGTGGAAGATGTCGTGTTTTCGGTCGTCAAGGCCTATCTCAATGTGCTGACCGCGAAAGCGTATGTCGATGCGGCAAAGCTCGGTGTGGCCGACGCCGAGGAGCGGATGCGCATTTCCAATGTACGCTATCGAAATGACGTGGGCCAGTATGCCGACTTCCTGCGTGCCTCGACATCGCTTGCGGAGGCAAAACAGAAACTCAACGCCGCGCAAAAAGGTTTTCATCTGGCGGGCCGCTCACTTGGCGTCCTTTTGGCCCTTTCGGACTCGCCGGTTGTGGCGGATGAGCCTTTGGACCTGACCTTGAAAGCATTGTCTCATTATACGGAAGCGGGGGACGCGCGCGCTGATGTGCGCGCCTTGGCCTTGCGCGGCGAAAATGCCCAAAACAACGTCCGTCTGGCCGAAGCGGGTTATTTCCCCTATGTCGGCCTCGGGGGGAGCTACTCGCTCAATGACCATCAGGCGCCTTTGGGGGCCGAGGGCAAAAGTTGGCAGGTGATGGCGTTTCTGCGCTGGGATCTCTTTGATGGGACGAAACGAGAGTATGAGCGGGTGAAAGCCAAACATCAAGAGGCGCAAGTGCGGGAACATCTGTCGGCCATGAAAAAGGGGGTCTCTTTAAAAATTTATGAGGCCTATTTGAACGCTCTGGAAGCAAATCAGAGCATTGATCTGGCCTTGGAAGCCTTAAAAACCTCCGAAGAGAGCGCAAGGCTCTTGAAACGACGCTATGAAAACGGGCTTTCATCCCTGAGCGATCTGTTAAATGTCCAAGCCAGCCTGGAACAGGCGAGGGCCTCCGTGATCGAAAGGAAAAATGCCTATCAGACCGCCTTGGCCGCGTTGAGTTTTGAAAGCGGAACGCTTTTGGAAGACTTGCGTATCGACGGAAAAATTTACTGACGAAGGGGTCGTTATGGGAAACTCTGACCATCGTGTATCGATGAGATTTTATCTGCTGACGGCGGTTGCCTTGCTGATCGGTCTTCTCGGCGCATGCAAAAAAGAGAGTCCGGAAGAATCGATGAAGCGGCCGGTGGTGGATGGCGTCAAAGTTGCCGACGTCGCGCTTTCCGTGGTGGATGATATCTATGAAACGACGGGGACCGTCCGTTCCGACCGGGAAAGCCTCGTGGCCAGCCGGGTGATGGGTGTGGTGACGTCCGTGCTGGTGAGGGAGGGGGATCACGTGGCGGCGGGTCAGCTTCTTTTGACGATCGATGACCGCGATGCCGTTCAGCGTCTGCGGGCCGCCGAGATGGCCTTGGAGGCTGCGGACCAAAACAGAGTCCTCGCGGAGACGACCTGGCGGCGTTATCGAAATCTTTATGAGGAGAAAGCGATTTCGCGGCAGGAAATGGACCAGGTCGAAACGCAGAAGAAAGTGGCTCAAGCCGAATATGAACGCGCCAAAGCCATGGCGGAGGAAGCCAAAACCTCCCTGTCTTTCACGCGGGTGAAAGCGCCTGTATCCGGCCGGATCACACAAAAACGAATCGAAACAGGCAGCATGGCCTCTCCGGGCATGCCGCTTCTGGTGATCGAGGAAAGCGGACGCTTTTACGTGGAAGCCGCCGTCGACGAGCGCTTTGCCGGTAAGATCAAAGCCGGCCTGGAGGTGGAACTTTTCGCCGAAGCCCATGGTCTGTCCCGCCGCGCCGCCGTGCGCCAGGTCTTGACGTCCGTCGATCCAATCTCCCGGACGTTCATCGTGAAAATCGATCCGCAAGGTATTGCCGCCAGGAGCGGTCTTTTCGTCCGTGTCCGAATCCCGATCGGCAAGAAAGAAGCGATCACTGTGCCATCCGGCGCCTTGGTCCCCAAAGGACAGCTCATGGGCGTCTATGCGGTGGATGAACACGGGACGATTTCCTACCGTTTGATTCGTGCAGGAGGCAGCTATGCCGGCCGCACGGAAATTCTGTCCGGTTTGGCCGCCGGCGACCGCGTGATTGTGGAAGGTGTCCAACGGGCGCAAGACGGCGCCGTCGTGGCGGGAGGCAATCCAAAATGACGGGCATCGGGATTTCCGGAAAAATCGCCAAAGCTTTTATCCGCTCGAAACTCACACCGCTTTTGGTGGCGGCCTCTCTGCTGATGGGAGGATTTGCCGTCTTGGTCACGCCGCGCGAAGAAGAGCCCCAGATTGTCGTTCCGATGGTGGACGTGTTTGTAAACTACCCTGGAGCGACGCCCAAGGAGATCGAGGAGCGCGTCACCATCCCGATGGAAAAGCTGCTTTGGGAGATCAAGGGGGTAGAATATGTGTATTCCATCGTCAAACCAGGGTCTAATCTGACGATCGTCCGCTTTTATGTAGGCGAGAACATGGAAGACTCGCTGGTCAAACTCTACAACAAACTGATGTCCCATTCCGACCGGATTCCGCCGGGCGTCTCTCCCCCGATGATCAAACCCAAATCCATCGACGATGTGCCGGTACTGGCGCTGACGCTGTGGAGCAACGCGCCCGGCTACACAGGCTATGAATTGCGACGTATCGCCCTGGAACTTTGTACCGAGCTGAAAAAAGACGCCAACGTTTCGGAGTTTTCCGTCATCGGCGGCCAGAGACGTCAGATGCGATTGACGCTGGACCCACAGCGCCTGCGCGCCTACCACCTCTCGGCGCTGCAGATTATGCAAAGCCTGGAGCAGGCCAATGTCGTTATTCCTTCCGGCTCCTTTCCCGCCGGCAACCAAGAAACGATTGTCGAAACGGGCAGCTTTCTGAAAAGCGCGCAGGAGATAGGTCATCTGGTCGTTCATGTCGCAAACGGCCGCCCTGTTTACCTGCGCGATGTCGCGGCCATTGCCGACGGACCCGCCGAGGCCGCCAACTATGTGTTCATGGGTCTGGGGCCCGCCGCCGCGAAAAAAGGCTTGAAAGGCAACCCCGCCTCGCAGACGGAAGCCGTGACGATCGCCATCGCCAAGCAGAAAGGCGCCAACGCCAGCGTGGTGGCCGACGAAGCGTTGAAAAAAATAGAAGCCCTGAAAGGATCCCTCATCCCAACGGAGGTGCAGGTCACCGTCACACGCAACTACGGCGAGACGGCCAAGGACAAGTCCGACGAATTGCTGGAGCACATGCTCATCGCCACGATCTCCGTGATCGTGCTCATCGCGATTTTTTTGGGTTGGCGGGAGTCCATCGTGGTGGCTGTCGCCGTGCCGGTGACGCTGGCGCTGACGCTGCTCATCAACTACCTCTATGGTTACACGCTCAACCGCGTAACGCTCTTTGCGCTCATCTTTTCCATCGGCATCCTGGTGGACGACGCGATTGTCGTGGTCGAAAACATCAATCGGCATTTCAAGATGCGCGACATCGAGCCGCTCACCGCTGTCTTGGCCGTGGACGAAGTCGGCAATCCCACGATTTTGGCGACATTTACGGTGATAGCCGCGCTCTTGCCGATGGCGTTCGTCTCGGGCCTGATGGGCCCTTATATGCGACCGATTCCCGTGGGCGCCTCGGCGGCGATGCTCTTTTCGCTTTTAGTGGCTTTTATCGTCAGCCCTTGGCTGTCCTATATCGTTTTAAAAAATGTCCGCCGCAAGGGGCCGGGGGGACACGACGAAGGAAAACCGGATGGGTGGTATGGAAGGCTTTTGGGCCCCTTGATCGATGCCCCCAAAAAGCGCCTGATCGCGTTGGCCTCCGTCGGTGGGCTTTTGCTTCTGGCGATGCTTCTGGTGCCGCTCAAACAGGTGACGATGAAGATGCTGCCGTTCGACAACAAAAGCGAACTGCAAGTGATCATCGACATGCCCGAAGGCCGAACGCTGGAGGAAACGGCGGCCGTGACGCGGGCGCTTTCCGAATATTTGAAGACCGTTCCGGAAGTCACCGATTATCAAGCCTACATCGGGACGGCCGCGCCTTATAATTTCAACGGTTTGGTGCGCCATTATTTCCTGCGCGAAGGCGGCAACGTCGCCGACATTCAGGTGAATTTCGTCAACAAGTCGGACCGCAAGGCGCAAAGCCACGACATTGCCAAGCGCCTGCGGCCGGAACTCAAACGCATCGCCGACCGATATGGCGCGCGGATCAAGATGGCGGAGCTGCCGCCCGGGCCCCCGGTTTTGAGTACCCTGGTGGCTGAAATTTATGGACCGGAGACCTCTCGACAAATCGAAATCGCCAAACAGGTGCGCGATATTTTCGAGAAAACGGATGGCGTGGTCGATGTGGACTGGTTTGTGGAAGACGACCAGCGGAAAATTTCATTTGTGGTGGACCAGGCCAAGGCGGCGCAAAGCGGCGTCACCACGGAGGCCGTCGCCAAAACCATCCGGATCGCCTTGGGGGGAAGTCCGGCCGGCTTGGTGCATATGGATCGGGAAAGGGAGCCGGTCGAAATGGTCCTGCGGATGCCTCTGTCCCAACGGGCGGATCTTACCGCCTTGCAAACCATGATGATTCCCACGACGACCGGGCGTTTTGTGTCGCTGGGCGAACTTGTGAGCGTGCGTGAGAGCATTGAGGAGAAAACCATTTACCATAAAAATCTGAAAAAAGTGACATACGTTATCGGCGATGTGGCGGGAACGGAAGAAAGCCCCGGATATGCCATCTTGAAAATGAAAGACAAGATAGCCGGTTTAAGGCTTGCGGAAGGGTATGAACTGAAACAATATTCATCGGTTCAGCCTTGGCTTGAAAACCGTTACGCCATGAAATGGGATGGAGAGTGGCATATCACCTACGAAGTCTTCCGCGATCTGGGCATTGCGTTTGCGGTGGTGCTCGTCATCATTTACATTCTGGTTGTGGCTTGGTTTCGAAATTTTATCACGCCGCTTGTCATCATGGCCCCCATTCCTTTGACGCTGGTGGGAATATTGCCCGGTCACTGGATTTTCAGCGCGTTTTTCACCGCCACATCGATGATCGGCTTCATTGCGCTGGCGGGCATTGTCGTGCGAAACTCCATCTTGCTTGTCGATTTCATCCAAATGGAATGGATCGACAAGGGCGAACTGCGTCAGGCGGTGATCCGCGCGGGCGCTGTCCGTTTCCGGCCGATTGTGCTCACCGCGGCGGCGGTGGTTGTTGGATCGTTTGTGATGCTTTTTGATCCGATCTTCCAGGGCCTGGCCATTGCCATGATGTTCGGGGCGGTGGCCTCGACGCTCTTGACGCTTGTGGTGGTGCCGCTGCTTTATTATGAATTCTTCAAAAATCGGTCCTGTCCCGGAGAAGACAAAAAGCATGACCAGACGTTGTGAGGCATGACTCGTTTCTCAACCGGTGATTCAACAGGCTTTACACGGGGCCTGTACGAATTCCAAGCCGGCTTCAAAAAGCTCGTCGGCGAAGAGACTTCTAATCCATCTGACTTTCCCCATGGCCGTCATGAGTTCGCTTCCCGGATCCGGCTTGTATTTCACATTGATGAGCGAATTGACCGGTAAAAAGATGTTGGACTGAATTTTGGCACCGGTTTCCGAAAGATCTTTGCTGACGTTGTAGATGATTTTGGGGGAAGGAGAGCGCGTGGCGTCTGTGAAGATCGTCAGCGTCATCTCAGTTTCACGTTCCATCCGTTTTGATTTTCGTCGATCCGTTCCGCGGTCCACCTTTCTGCGATCTGGCATAGAGAATTCTTCTTTCCGAGGTCAGAGATTCTTTTGTCAGCTTCCGTATGCTCCATCGCTTCATCTCCTTATGAAGTCATTCTTCAAACAGTGTTTAGCAAAAAAAGGACCAAATGTGGGGAGAATATTTTAAACTATTGTATTAATTGATTAATTCAAGATTTAAAGATTCTGCCCGAGACGAGGATATGTAAAATTGCGTGACAATCCTCCGAAACGATGGAGGGGGTATTTTCCATATTATTGATATAATTGCAAAATACGGAATATTCCAGACCGCTTGGCCAATGGGGGAACACCATTTTGGTGAAAAAGCGTAATACATTGTATTTATTGAAGGATCGGGATGGATGCCGCAGGCTTTGTGAAACAAAGTGTCGGAGTAATTTACAATAATTGCTTATCGGCGGTTTTGATTTTGGTTGAGAATTCGATCCCGATACTCCCTGGCTCTCGGATGACCGTTTTTCGCCGCTTTGTCGAACCAGGTCAAGGCCGCTGCCTGGTCTTTTGTCACCCCTACCCCGTGATAATGCATATGACCGATGCGAAACTGGGCTTCACAGTTGCCTTGCTCGGCGGCCTTGCGATACCAAGAGGCCGCTTGGGTCAAGTCCTCTTTCACCCCCAGCCCGTTGAAGTACATTTCGGCCACTAGAAATTGAGCGTTGCTGTCATGGGATGATTGACAAACACGGTAAGCCTTGGCGAAGTCTTTCTCCTCGAAATACTCGACACACTGCTGATAAGTGTCCATCGCTAAGACGGGCCCTTGATATCCATACGGAAGAAATATCAGACAGAAAAGTAATAAAATTATTTTCACGATGATCACCGTATGGCCGTTTTCCTCATTCGCCAATTATCACAGCTTGAGACATATTTCGAGAAGATCATGCCTATCGACGCTAGGTTTGGTAATGATCGGCTGAAGGTTGAATCATCGTCAAATCGCGGGGGTGATATTGATTGCCGTCCTCTTTGACGAGGACCAGGTTTCCAAGCTGGACCAAAACGGTAAGAAGTCTGCCGTAAGGGTTTTTGACTCTGTCACCCGTTTTGAAAGGTTGGGGTTCATCTTTCGGAAAAGATTCGGATAAGACCGTCAGCCGACGTGAAACGGCAGGTTTGTTTTCGGTGTTTTGCCTGCGCCGGTCCACCGCATCGGAGTCATAATATTGCGGGCGTCTTTTTGGCCCTTCGACGACGTCTTTTGCCCCCCCCTTGTCCGGTGGCGGGATTGACAGAAAGGTTTTTTGATCCATGATGATCTCCTTTCCAAGACTAATGACCGGAATTTCATGTCAGTCTTTTGCCGTGTTTTTACCGCGGGGAGAAATGTTTGATGTCGGAAAATCTCGATGAGATGCAATCGGTCAAGCGGACGGCATTCAGTATGCCTTAAATGAAATTTTTTTTCAAGATGTCCTTTGTCGCGAAACGTTTACACTTCCTTCTTTGAGTGGTTCCACGGATATGATATAGATCCCCATGACTTTCGCGGAAAGGAAGAGGCCTCGGAGATGGAGTCACTGAAAATCGGGGGGAATCCGGTGGGGCGGACGATCGAAAGCACGCCGGAGTACATGAAAAAACTTTTTATCATGCCGGACTCGTCCGACCGGTTTGTTGAATTTGGTGTTCATTTACTGGATCTCATCCATGATTTCTTCAAAGAAAGAGGCGGCATCCACTCTTCCATCAGTATGGAAGATCTGGCGAAAATCTTCAACACCATCGAGATGCCGGATCATCCTCATTTGATCAAGGATGTCATCGACGAAATCAAGCGGAATGTCGTCAAGCATTCGGTCAAGGTGGCCAACCCTTACTACATCGGCCATATGACGAGTGCGGTTCCTTATTTCATGATCCTCTTGGAGATGATCGCGGTCAGCCTAAACCAAAACCAGGTGAAAATCGAAAGCGCCAAGGCGTCTTCCTTTGTGGAAAGAGAGTTTCTGTGTTGGATTCATAAACTGATTTACAATAACACATCTGATTTTTATAGAAAAAACATCCAGAACCCCAAAATCGCCCTCGGAAACATCACCTCAGACGGCACCATCGCCAATATGACCGGTTTGACGCTCGCGATGGCCAAAGCGTTTCCGCCGGATAACAGAGGTTTCAAGGGGATCCGGAAGGAGGGGTTGGCCCGGGCGCTGGATCACTACGGCTACCGGCAAGCGTTGATTCTCGTGTCCAAACGCGGCCATTACTCCATCAGCAAGGCGGGAAGCATCCTCGGTATCGGCGATCAAGGCGTCGTCCGTATTCCCGTCCATCCCTGCATCAACAAGATAGATATCCGCAAGCTTCGCGGTATCGTAGACAATATTCGAAAAGAGGACAAAACGGCCGGGAAACCCTCCCGGTTTGTGGCGGTGATCGGCATCGCCGGAACCACGGAGACCGGCAACATCGACGACCTCGACGCTCTGGCTCAGATCGCGCGCGAGCTCAATGCCCATTTTCACGTCGACGCGGCATGGGGCGGAGGAGCGCTTTTGATGGAAGGGGCGAGGGACATCATGAAAGGGATTGAAAAAGCCGATTCCGTAACCATGGACGGCCATAAACTTCTCTACGTTCCCAACAGCCTGGGGATTTGCGTGTTCAGAAACGTGGAGGATTCCCGTTACCTCTACCACACATCGAACTACATCATCCGCAAAGGGTCCGTCGACCAGGGGCGGTTCACGATTGAAGGGTCCAGGCCGTTTGCCTGTCTCAAACCCTGGGCGGCCATCAAAATTTTCGGTAAAACCGGATACAAACTTTTGTTCGACCACGCGCGTGATCTGCAAAACACGTTTGTGAGGTTCATCGAGCGAGACCCTCTCTTCGAGTTGATGAATCGTCCGGAGCTCTTCATTATCAATTACCGTTTCGTCCCCGAGGAAATGAGAACCCTTCTGGACAGACTGATGAAGAATCCGCAAAAGAACTCCGCGCGCATCACCGCCGCCAACAAACTCATCAATGAGCTCAACATCGAGCTTCATAAAACCATCCGCGATCACGACATGTCGTTTGTCTCCCGGACTCAACTCGAGTCCACAAAATACGCCCCGCGGAAAATCGTGGTGCTCCGCGCCGTGACCATCAACCCCAATACAGAACGCAAAATGCTCCGCCAGATTTTGGGGGAACACCGCAACATGGGCATCCGGCTCTGGAGAGACATGAAGAAAAACGGTCTCGATGCCAAAGTCCACCTCAAAACGCTCAAAGCGGCCGAGGATAAGCTTTTTCAGGGTTGCAACCCGAAAAAAGAAGGTCGGCCCTAACTCATTCCCCATCGACAGGCAAGTGAGAACCGTCGCGCCATCCCGAGATTGAAGTGAAAAGATGAGATGCCAACTTCTCGAGACGCAGTCGAAAAGATCTACGCTTTCCAAAAGGAGAATGCCTGATCCCTTGCCGCCGATTTGATCTTTGGAGCGGACGCCGATTTGGGGCCGTCGTCAGACCGGCAATTGGTGCATGCCGCGCGGGGGATCGAGGGGGGATTCAATGTCTCCTTCGCTTGAACTTGTCGTCTTTCGATATCCCCAAAGCTTCGGTATGGTCATTCCCCTTCCCGGAGCGTGAAAGACGCCAAGCCTAAAAGCAGCACGATATAAAGGCCGAGGATGCCGAAATCAACGAGCGTGGCGGAAACAGAATAGGCGGGTTTCACGATCTCCCGGATGATGTTGATGGCGTAGTGAATGGGGAGACATTTGCCGATGGCGGAAGCCCAGGCCGGCAGACCCGAGGGCTCGATGAGAAGCCCCGTCAGGAAAACCGACGGGAGAACCAGCAGGGGGATGAAAGGGAAAACATGGCCTTCGTGCCTGGCGAAGGTTGAAATGAAAATTCCCAGCATGACGGACACGACAGCCAGAAGCCACAAAACGGCGAACAGAAGGATGACCGCCTCGATGGAATAATGGAGATGAAACAACCAGACGGTTTCTCCCAACGTGCCGGCCGCTTGCAGCGTCGCCAGACCCAGATAGCCCATTGTATAGCCGCCGATGATCGAAGGTTTCGAAAATCCGCTGATCATCATCCGTTCCAGGGTGCCGCGCACGCGTTCCTGGACCAGCAGGATCGCGCATAAAATCAGGCTCAAGAAATGGACAATGAACGCGCAAACGGGAATGACGTAATGCTTCACGTCGATATACGGCGGAAAAGTGTCGAAGAACAGCTTCAGAAAATAGATGATGATCAAAGGCGCGAGAAGAAAAAGCGCCAGAAATCGGCGGTCGCCTTTGAGCTGGCTCAGAACGCGCCCCGCCAGGATAAGGGCATGTTTCATCGGGGCCGGCCTTTCTCCGTTTCGCGCATCAGCGCCATGATAATTTCTTCGAGGTTGTCCGAACGCAATTCAACGGCGGTGATGTCTTCCCGCAAGCCGAATTTTTTGAGTTCAAAGGCAAGATGTCGGGGTGTTGAAGGGAGGATGGCGCTGATTTCCTGGTTGCCGGTTGAGATCTTCAACCGCGTCGTTCCTCTCTCAAGAATTTTCTGCGGCGCATCCAATGCGATGATTTCGCCGTTTTGGAGAACGGCCACTTGGTCGCACAAAAGCGCCTCGTCCATCAGATGGGTACTGACCAAAAGGGTGACGCCGCGGGCGGCCAGTTTGCGCATTAAAATCCAACACTGGATTTTAAGGTGCGGATCGATGGCGGCGGTGGGCTCGTCCAAAAAAAGAATGTCGGGATGGTGAATCAGGGCGCAGCATAGAGAAACCCTTTTTTTCATGCCGCCGGAAAAAGTGTTTACGTGATCATCGGCCCTCTGCGTCAGTTCGGCAAACGACAGGATTTCCTCCGTTTTTTCCTCCAGATCGCTGACGGACTGCGCCTTTCCGAAAAAACGAATATTGTCACGGGCCGAAAGATCATCGTAGAGCGCAGGCGCCTGGGGCATGTAACCGATTCGGCGACGCAGTTTCCATTTGTCCCGGATCGGATCGAATCCTAAAACCGTCACCGATCCTTTTGTGGGGCGGGTCGCTCCCACCAGAATTTTGATCAAGGTTGTTTTACCGGCGCCATTTGGGCCCACCAAACCGTAGATGCTTCCTCTGGGAACGCGCAAAGACAGGTTTTCAAGCGCCCGGATTTTTCCGTAAGATTTGGAGAGATGTTCGGTTTCAACGGCATTCATGAATGAAGTGACGCACGCCCATCCTTTCTCATACAGAGATATCGAGGAAGAGTTTAGGAAAATTGCGGATGGAAGTCAATCAAGAACGTCGTTTGGGATTATTTTGTGATGTATCGCTCGATATCGTCCATGAAAGAGTAGGAGAAGACCTGGCCGTCTTTGGTGCGGATTTTCAGGATATCGTCATCGATGCCGGTGATTTGTCCTTCGATCGTCCTGCCGTTTTTCAGAACGATGCCCTTGATTCCCAGGTAGTATCGGGATGTATCCATGGGCGAGGGGGTCTTCCCGCCGGTTTTTGAGCTTTGAGCCGCTTTCAAAAGCTCCATCATGTCTTTCTTTTTTGAAAAAAAGCCATCCGCGTACGACAGGGCGGTTTTACGGGACTGATCTCGCGCATGAATGTCCGCGCCTTTTTCTAAAAGAAGCTTGGCCACAGGCAGTGAATTTTTCTGGACGGCCAGAATCAGAGGGGTTGTTCCTCGATGGTCGGCGGTATGGATATCCGCGCCTTTGTGGATCAGCAGGGTTGCGGCGGCGTCGGCACGGCAGGCGATCGCGCGATGAAGTGCCGTCGATCCGTCCGTGGGGTTTTTATATTGGATGTCGGCTCCTTTTTGAAGAAGCTCTTCGATGAAAGAAAGTTTGACGGATTGACAGCAGACCGCCAGTTGCAGAGGCGCCATGCCGTAAGTGTCGGCCGCGTTCGGATCCGCTCCCTTTTTCAAAAGAAGTTGCGCCGCTTCATATCGACAGTAAAACACTGACCAATAGAAAGGTGTCGCCCTCCATTTCCCCTCCGGGGTTTCATCCACCTTGGCCCCGGATTCCAAAAGTCTGTAGATGGCGGCGACATC
>CAZPTW010000007.1:0-17232 GCA_964589235.1 uncultured Smithella sp.
ACGAATGTAAAGCGCCCGGCCAGATCGGTTTCGAAGTAACATTCTTCGATATCTTCCAGAAGAATCCTGTAGCGCTCCGCATCCTGCCTTCGCGCTTTTTCTTCCTGTTTGTGCTTGATGATTTCTTCTTCTAGTTTTCGAATGGTCTTCTTGAGTTCTTCATAGGTTGATTTCCGATTTGTCATAAAACACCCTCAAGGTTTCTCGTTGCAGTCATTCAATATGTATGCCATACTCCGCGCATCATCCATTGTCTTGAATTTAATTATTTTTTTATTGATTTCCAGATAATGCCGGACTTTGTAGGACAAATTTGATCCACGCCTGATACATGATGAGACACAAAAGATCAATGGTCAAATGGAAGATGAGCCGATACGGGTCTTAAGGGCAATATGTTTCTTTCTTTTTTTGCGCAAGCGGTGTAGAAGCGCCGATGTTGGAGTGGGTATGATCGAGGGGGCGCTTCTTGAGCCGGGAAAAGTTGAAATAGGTCTTTGCCGAATCCAGGAAACGGGATGACAGACGAAGAGACGGTCGACGAAATTCTAGACGGCGGTTTGAAAATCCACCAGAGCCGCAGCGGCTACAGGTTCAATCTCGATTCGCTGATCTTGGCTCATTTTGCCGCGGTGGGAGCCAAGAGTGTCAATCTCGATCTTGGATGCGGCAACGGTGTCATTGCTTTAATTTTGGCGCGCCGTTTCCCTCATACACGATGGCATGGACTGGAAATTCAAGCGGGTCTCGCGGCGCTGGCCAGACGCAATGTCAAACAAAACGGCCTGGATCGTCAGATAACGATTGATGAGGGAAATGCCAAGGATTATCGCAAACTTTACAAAGCACAGACCTTTGACAACGTCATTTTTAATCCGCCCTACCGCAGATTGTCCTCCGGTCGGATCAACCCCCATCAAGAAAAAGCCATCGCCCGTCATGAAGTGAGCGGGTCTTTGGATTTGTTTCTGACAGCGGCCGGATACCTTCTCAAACCCAAAGGGCGCGTGTTTACCATTTATCCGGCGACCCGTTTGCCGGGGATGATCAGTTTGTTTCGCAAAAAAGATATCGAACCGAAACGAATGAAGCTTGTTTTTTCGAATTCGTCCTCCGATGCGGCGTTCGTTTTAATTGAGGGGAGAAGCACGTCTCGTGAAGCCTTGAAGATTGAACCGCCGCTTTTCATTTATGAAGGGCGCCAGCAGTATTCGCAAGCCATGCAACGGATGTTTATCGACCTCTCTTCGTTTCCGTCGCCCTGCGCCGAATGATTTCTTTTTCCATAACCCGTCGAATAATCGACGCCAATTCCGGATCCAAAACCTTTTCCGTTGCTTCTTCGATCATTTTCCGATCCTGAGCTTTAAGCGCCGCTTTTTTCTTCGATGCGTCGCTCGTTTCATCGTCAGGCTTGCTCGGCCGGTAGCCGACGGTGAAATGAATGTTTTTAACCGCATTTTTTCCTGCCAGTTGATTCATTTTGTCCAGGATTTCGTCTTTCATGAAATGGAGTTGCTGAACCCAGACGGAAGAAGTCGTCCGGACGAACAACGTTCCGGCATGTAATCGGTCAGGCCGAGTTTGATAGGCGATTTTCGAACCGACGGCTTTGGGCCACAGCTGTAATATAAAATGTTCTTCCAAGTTTAAAGGGATGTTCCTTTTTTTTAAACCCGCGGAAAGGATTTCGCTAATCGGTTGTGGCGCGGTCAATGTTTTTTTTCTTCTCATCGGCGTTCGGATGGTTGAGTCGTGATCTGACGAAAGATCAATTCTGATCAAAGATCGGCAACGGCAGCTGCCGGCTATCTTTGGCTGTCCGCTTTTGGGGGGTTGTCTTCAAGATGCTGCGCAGTTGTCTGGAAATATCCCCCATCGTGAAGGGTTTTTGGATAAAGCCGTCACAGCCGCGTTCAATGATTCGGCTGGCTTGGCCATTGAGGCTGTATCCGCTGGAAAGCAGCACTTTGACTTTGGGGTCCATTCGCTTGAGCTCGTCGAAGACGTCGCCGCCTCCCATGTCCGGCATTACCATGTCCAAAATCACCAAATCGATTTCTTCTTGTTTTTGTTTGAAAATGTCCAAGGCCGTTCGGCCGTCCTGCGCGGTGATAACGGTGTACCCGAGCGTTTTGATCATATCGCCTGCCACTTCGAGAATCAGGGATTCGTCGTCCACAAGCAAAATGGTTTCTGAACAAGGGGTTTTATCGATGGCGTCATCGGCGTCCGAATGCTTGATCCTCGCCTCTCTCGGTACGGCGGCGGGAATGTAAATATTGAAGGTGGAGCCTTTTCCCTTTTCGGAATAGACATTGATGAACCCATTGTGGTTTTTGATGATCCCATAAGCGGAGGCCAGCCCCAGTCCCGTCCCGCGTCCCATTTCCCGGGTTGTGAAAAAAGGTTCGAAGATCCTCTCCTTGGTTTTTTCGTCCATGCCGATCCCGGTATCGGTGATAGAAATTTTCACATATTGTCCGCTTTTGCCAAGGTATGATTTGAATCGACTGTCATCCAATGAAACGTTTTTGGTTTCGATGTAGAGATCGCCGCCCCCCGGCATGGCTTGCCAGGCGTTGACAAACAGATTCAGCAGCACCTGCTCGATCTGTCCGGAATCCGCTTCGGTCGGCCACAGATCGTCCGCGAGATTCCGGTGGATGCGGATTTCTTTTTTCGTACGACCGATGTTTCGCGACGTTTTTTCAATGAGGGCGTTTAAATCGATTTTCTTGACTTCATATTTTCCGCCGCGGGCAAATCCCAGTAATTGCTTGGTCAGATTGGCCCCGCTCATGACAAGATTCTGGATGGTTTTCAAGTGTTCATAATTGGGGTCTGTCTTCTCCAGCTTAATGAGCGCCAG
This sequence comes from uncultured Smithella sp., assembly GCA_964589235.1. Lineage (GTDB taxonomy): Bacteria > Desulfobacterota > Syntrophia > Syntrophales > Smithellaceae > UBA8904. The sequence goes on from CAZPTW010000007.1 coordinate 2,873, forward strand.
GGAGGCATGACCTTGAATGCCCATCAGCAGATTGTTGAAGTCGTGGGCGATTCCTCCCGCCAGCGTGCCGATGGATTCCATTTTCTGCGCCTGAAGCAGGCGTGCTTCCGTCTTCTTTTGTCGGGTAATGTCCCGCATGAAGTTGAGGGTTGCCGGTTCTCCCTCCCAGACAATGGCCACGCTGTTGATTTCGACCCAAAAGGTCATTCCTTCTTTGTTGATCATCCGGAAGCTGTAAGTGGGGGAGGAAGGATCGCCCTGCAAAATCGCTTTTTGGCATTCAAAAACCATTTCACGGTCTTCCGAGATGGCCAGGTTGATAAACGAGATCATTCTCAGCTCTTCACTCGGGTATCCCAGCATTTTTTCGGTTCGGCCGTTGCAGAAAGTGATCTTGCCCCCGGTCAGGATGAAGATCGCTTCGCTGGAATGTTCAATAAGCTGACGGTATTTTAACTCTGATTTCTGTAACGCTTCCTCGGTTTTCCGTCGCTTCGTGATATCTTTGGACACGACGGCGACGGCAAAAATTTTCCGGGAATCATTATTGTCGCGAACAGGGCTGAAGGTTCGCAAGAAATAGCTTCCGTCGCGCAGGCTTTGATGTTCGTCATGAAGAGAAATGCCTGTTTCATAAACCGTTCTGACTTTGGACAGAAATTCGCTGTTTTGTTCGGGGGTGTGGAAGTCACGGTAGGCGACCTTTCCCATTGCCGATTTGGACAGCTTCAATCGGTTGGCGTGGTGGGTATTCATGAAAAGGTATCGGCCGTCGACATCGACCAGATACAGAGAATCGCTTGTGGAATCAACCAAGTTGCGATATTGGTTTTCAAGACCGATTTGTTGCTGGATCTTTAGAGTCAGCTCCGTAATCTTCTGCTCAAGTTCTGCGTATGAAGGTTTCGCGTCCATTCATGCTCCAGAGCTATCTTCCATTACCTTCCGTAGCGTTTGTGAAAAGACATCAAAGGTCCGTTGATCGAACAAGACATGCCGAATCAGCGCGAGATCGGTGGAGCCTTTGGCAAAGTCAATGCATGTTTTCAGGGACAAAAAAGCGGCTTCCTGGATCGGATATCCATAAACGCCGCAGCTTATAGCGGGAAAGGAAATACTTTGCAAGCCATTCTTTACGGCCAATTTCAAACTGTTCAGATAAGCTGAAGCCAACAGATGGGCCTCGTCTTGCTTGCCTCCGCGGTATACCGGACCAACGGCGTGAATCACATAACGGGCCTTGAGATCACCGCCTCGGGTGATGACGGCTTGGCCTGTGGGGCAATCGCCGATAGCGCGGCATTCCTCCATGATGGACGGTCCGCCCGCCCGATGGATGGCGCCGTCTACACCTGCGCCGCCTGCGAGTCGACTGTTGGCGGCATTGACGATCGCGTCGGTTGTCTCGAGGGTGATGTCGCCGCAAGTCAGTTCGATGACGGTTTGATTGACTTTTACCTTCATGATTCTAATCTCCAAGGCGGACTTTGGTTCCCTCTCCATAAACCAACATCCGGTATGTCTTTTCAATTCTGTCCCAATTTTCTTCCCGGTCCATTGACCAATACCGGCCGATCACGGACACCACGCGGCCCAGGCGAAGCGTTCGACACCGCTCCTCCACCTTAGCGATATAATGGGCGCCGCTTTGCGCTTTTTCACCCCGGCGGCCGAGCATGGCGTGGATGTACATGTCTTCGACGCCTTGCTTCTGGGCCATATCCATCAGAGCAAAAAGATGTTCAATCGATCCATGCGAACTGAAAAAGGAAATGATACCCATCAGATGAAGGGCCTTGCCTTTTTGTCGGGCCTGCTGCATCGATCGGATGAAGGCCGGGTTTTGAAAGAATTCTTTGTCGGCAATGGCCCGATCAATTTTAACCCGGTCTGAATAAATCCGTCGACCCGCACCGAGATGCAAATGTCCTGCCTCGGAATTTCCGACGGTTCCGGGCGGAAGGCCCACCGCTGGACCGGAGGCAGCCAGTTGGGCATGGGGATAAGTTTTCAAGAGCCGATCCATGACAGGCGTCTGAGCGCAGGCAATCAAGTTCCCTTTTGCGTTTTCGCAAAGCCCCCAGCCATCCAGAACGAGCAAAAGCAGGCGCTTCACAGGGAAGACGGCTTTCCCCCCGGGTTGCAAAAGGGATATCCCCGTCATGGATGGAGGAGTCGGCAGGCCAAAAAGATCTAAAATCGTCGGGGCCACATCCGCCAGTTCACCCGCCGGCCGGATCGAGAGCGTTTTGTCGCGATGCAGGAAAATAAACGGCACGGGACTATCGGTATGACCGGTATCGATGCCGCCGTCTGGATAGCGCCATTTTTCCACAGTGCCGTGATCGGCGGTGACGATGACGGTAAGGTTTTCTTTGAGGGCTGCGTCGATCAGAATGCCTGCATGGCGGTCGACAGCCTGGATGGCTTGGATGACAGCCGTTTCATTTTCGATATGACCCACCACGTCGACGTTGGGCAAGTTGACGACGATGAAATGGTAGGCGGGGTCTTTGATTTTCTCGACGGCCACCTCGGCCACTTGGACAATCGACATCTCCGGAGCTTCGTCGAAGAGGGTGACATCCTTGCGTGTCGGAATGATTATTCGTTCCTCTCCTGCCGGCGGATCGCTTTTTTTCCCATTGAAGAAGAACCCGACATGAACCGCTTTTTCCGCTTCCGTGATTTTTACTTGAGTCTTTCCTTGTTCCGATAAAACATCACTGAGTGTGTCGGAAAGTATGCCTTCGGGGGGAAAGGCGACATTGACCTTCAAACCCGGCCGGTATTCAATCATGGTTGTGAAAGTCAAAGACAGATCGGGGATAACCGGAAATTTCTTAAATTCAGAATCGGTCAGGCTTTGGGTTAACTCGATTTCGCGTTCTCCGCGAATATTATAGAAAATGACGGAGTCGCCGGTTTGAATCCGTCCGACAGGTTGATTTTGCCCGTCGACGCCCACCAGTGGGAGCAACGTTTCGTCCTCTTGAGATTGGGCGTAGGCTTTGCGGACTGCGTCGGACATGGGGAATGTGATATCGGGGCACATGAGACTTCAGTTCATCCGTTTGGGTTTTCCAGTGAAATATCTATCCAAATAATCTGTAACTGTAAAGGGGAAAAATTGACGCACAGGGCGTTGTGTGGCCATTGAGGCTTGAAAAGTGGATGCGTAAATGATAGAGCCCAAAAGTATGATCAAAAAAGAATGGGCCAAACAGATTTCGGCGACAACGAAAGAAAATCAAGCGGATGTATTGTTCGACGAAATGCTGCGCGAACGGGCGGCGGTCTTGAGCCGTGCCGGGTTTGCCGTTGAAGACGCCCTGGCGAGGCTTTCAAAAATTGAAAAGAATATGCAAAACCTGATTGACGAGTTGAATTCATTGAGGGATAACCTCCCCACCGACCGTCCGAGGCGGGATGAGCCGCTGATTTTTCAAGAAATCAACGCCTGTGTGGATGAATATAATGAAGCCCGCGCGAAAGCGGAGCTGAAATTTTATTATTTGATCGTTACGCGCGAAGCGATGGGACTGCGCCGACATGAAACGGTCAAGCAGATTTACGCGATTCCTCCCAAGAAAAAGAGATTGCAGGTATTTTAATGGATCGTTACAGGAAGCAGCGCGCACGTATGGTGGAGTCTCAAATCAAATCTCGTGGCATCCAGGATCCCCGGGTTTTGAAGGTTATGGAATCGGTTCCCAGGCATCTGTTTGTCGACGAAGGCTTGGTCGATCAAGCATACAGTGATAATCCGTTGCCGATCGGTGAAAAGCAGACCATCTCCCAGCCATATATTGTCGCTTTGATGACCGAAGCCCTTGAACTGAAAGGTCGGGAAAAAGTTTTGGAAATCGGAACCGGCTCGGGATATCAAACCGCGATTCTCGCTCAGCTTGCGGACCGGGTGTTTTCCATCGAAAGGGTCGCCTCGTTGGCCTCGCGGGCGCGCAAAGTCCTGGATCAGCTCCAGTGCTACAATGTCGCGATTCGAGTCGGCGACGGCTCTTGGGGATGGAAGGAAGAATCTCCATTTGACGCAATTATCGTTACAGCCGCATCCCCCAGGATTCCGCAATATCTTCTTGAACAGCTGGCTCCAGGCGGGCGATTGGTGGCGCCGGTGGGAAACCGCGATATTCAAACCCTGTATCAATTGACCCGTTCTTTTGAAAATCCACAAGAGATCAAGACGATAGACCTCGGAGGCTGTCGTTTTGTCAGTTTGATTGGAGAAAGCGGTTGGAAAGAATGATGGGACGGATGCAAAATTTTATGGGGGCGGGAAGGATTGGTCTTTTTTCCGTCCTGACCGGGGTCATTGGGATGATGATTCTTTTATCGCTTTCCTCCTGTTCGACGCCGCAGATTCAAAAAGGCCAGGCCAGAGGAGTCTATCATGTCGTAAAAAAAGGAGAAACAGCCTATAGTATCGCCCGCGCCTATTCGATAAATTTGCAAGAACTCGCCGAGATCAATAACATCAGCGATGTCGCCAACATCAAAGAAGGCCAAGTGATTTTTATTCCAGATGCCCATCAAGTCATTGAGGATGTCATGATTCAGGCTGGAAAAAGCGGTTTGGATCTGAAGCGTGATTTGTCAGGAAACGAAAGAGCGTCTCAGCCCCCCCCCACAGGTCAAGGGCCGGAGAAATCGTTACCGGGTGAAAAAGATTCTTCCCCAAAGTCCATACCGTCTCAACCGTCTGTTGCGGAACCGCCGGGAGGAGCTGTGGCTTCAAAAGACGATAAACCGTCCGATTTGGAAAACCAAGGGATCGTCAAACTGGAAAAAGGGAAATTTTCCTGGCCGGTTCAAGGGGTTGTGAAAACACGTTTCGGCATTCAGCCCACCAGACCTTACCATTTTAACAGCTGGATAAAAATAGTATGCGGCGATGGCGCGAAAGTGAAAGCGGCGGGTACAGGGACGGTCATTTTTTCCTCAGCGTTGAAGGATTTCGGCGAGACAGTGATTATTCGGCATGCCAACGACTTTGCCACGGTTTATACCCATCTCAAGAAGCGATACGTGAAACAGGATCGATCTGTCAAAAAAGGCGATGTGATCGCTTTGGCGGGAGAAAAAGATGAGATGGGAGAGACGTATATCCATTTTGAAGTGCGCTATAAGGGCAAGGCGAGAAACCCGCTTTTTTATCTGCCATAGGCATTGGCCCTCCTCTGGGGCGCGTTTCGGCTTTACCTAAGTAAATCAGTAAATTGCATTAATTATTGACTAATCGTCAAAAATGTGTTAATCTGCTCCGCTATTATAGAAAGACAGGGGAGTGTACAATGTTTAAAGTAGGGGATTTGGCAGTGTATCCGGCACAAGGTGTTGGTGTCATTGAAGCTATTGAAAATAGAGAGGTTATGGGGAAGAAGCAGCCCTTTTATGTCATGAAGATTATGGGGAACGGCATGAAAATCATGATCCCGACATCTTCCGCCAAGGCGGTAGGCCTTCGAGAAGTCATTATGGAAAAAGAAATACCTAAGGTCTACGAGATTTTACGCAACAAAGACGTCACCATCGACAAACAAACATGGAACAAGCGCTACCGGGAATATCTGGAAAAGATCAAAACCGGTTCGGTCTTTGAAATTGCCAGTGTTTTAAGAGATTTGTTCATTCTGAAGAGCGATAAAAACCTCTCTTTCGGCGAACGCAAGATGATGGATACTGCAAAAAATCTACTCGTCAAAGAGATTTCTGTTGCGACAAACGCGCAAGAGGCGAAAGTCGAACGGGACTTACAGATGATTTTTTCCATGCAGTAACCCTTTCTCAAGCGATTTTTGACGTTCTTTGACAAGGGAATAGGGGAAAGGTCAGCACGCTTCTCTCGGGAGAAGAGGGTACCTCCGTTTTTTTGCACAATAATCTTGATACCAAATTCATTTTTTATGATTTCTTTGTTGAAAGGAGGTGATGTGGTTGATCGTTAGAGCATTACTGGTTCTCGCCTGTTCAGTGAGTGGTTATTTTATCGCTTATTATTTGGCAGATAAAAGTTCTTTCGCATTATTTCAGGGAATTGTCGGCTTAATTATAGGGTTGGGTGTTGCTCTGCTGGTCATCCAGGTCGAAAAGGACATCCGCAAGCTTTCATTGCGCATCATTGCGGGGGGTGTCATCGGCATGGTCGTCGGCTTGCTTATTGCGCTGATGTTGGGGTTTGGTTTGAATCTGGTGACGAAGATTCAGCAGAATCAACACATTGTTCCCTGGATTTATCTGTTCTTGACCGGTGTTTTAGGCTACTTGGGCCTTGTGCTCGGATCAAAAAAAGCAGAGGAATTCAGTTTCCGCAGTACAGAAGAAAAAGAAACCGTCAATAACCGTCTGTTGGATACAAGTGTCATCATTGATGGCCGGATTGCGGATATCTGCGATACGGGGTTTTTGGACGGTACATTAATCGTTCCCCGTTTTGTGTTAAATGAACTGCAGTTTATTGCGGACTCGTCCGATTCCATGAAGAGATCGAGGGGAAGGAGAGGATTGGATGTCCTCAACCGCATGCAAAAAAGTTCTTCCATACACATTGAAATCGTTGACCAGGATTTTCCAAAGATAAAAGGAGTCGATGGAAAGCTCGTTGCTTTGGCCCAGAAATTGAGTGCCAAACTTCTGACCAACGATTACAATTTAAATAAAGTCGCCGAATTGCAGGGCGTGCGCGTTCTCAATGTCAACGAATTGGCCAATGCCATGAAGCCGGTCGTGTTGCCGGGGGAAATGATGACGGTGAAAATTATCCGAGAAGGGAAAGAACCCGGGCAGGGAGTCGGATACCTGGATGACGGGACGATGATTATTGTAGACAGCGCTCAGAAAATGATCAACTCGACGGTGGATGTGGTCGTGACCAGTGTCTTGCAGACGACGGCTGGACGGATGATTTTCACGGAGTTGAAAGAAGCCGCCGACAAAAGAAGTTACAATTGAGATACCTGACCGAGGAAGTCTTTTTGGCCGGAATGAAATACCTTGTCAGGAGGGCCCGGGAAAACGATTTTCCGGGCCTTTTTTAATGTGGGGATCAGCTTGAAAACGGTTGCGATTATTCCAGCGGGTGGAGCCGGAAAGAGATTGGGGGGAGGCATCCGCAAACAGTACCTGACGCTGAGCGGGGTTCCTGTTTTAGTCCGCGCTTTGGCCGTGTTCCAAAAATCCCCAATCATCGACGAGATTATTTTGGCGGTTCCTGAGGAAGATTTGGGGTTTGTTCGAAGACAACTCGTTGAATCTCACAATCTCACGAAAATTGTTTCCATTGTGGCGGGGGGCCGGGAACGCCAGGATTCCGTGAAAAACGCTCTCAGTGCCATTGAAGATTTCTGTGATATCGTTGTGGTCTCTGACGGAGTCAGGCCTTTTATCACGGAAGACATGGTGGAAAAGGCGACTCGTGCCGCGGCCAAGTATGGTGCCGCTTGTATCGGGGTGAAGGTAAAAGACACCCTCAAAGAGGCAAACGAGCGGGGGGTCATTCGGGGGACACTTCCCCGTGAGGGGTTGTGGCATGCCCAAACGCCTCAAGCCTTTCAATATGATTTACTTCGCCGGGCGTATGCCGCGGCGGAGAAGGACGGCTTCTATGGGACAGACGATGCCTCCCTTGTTGAACGGATCGGTGCTGAAGTGATGATGATTGAGGGGGCTTCCTTGAACGTGAAGATTACGACACCGGATGATCTGATTCTTGCCGACGCGATTTTAGGAGTTCAAATGAGAGACAAATGTCGTTTTCGAAGTGGAATGGGCTACGACAGTCACCGCTTTTCCCCTGGGCGGAAATTGATTTTGGGCGGGATTGAAATTCCCCATGAACTTGGACTTGCCGGCCATTCGGATGCGGATGCGCTTCTGCATGCCCTTTGCGATGCGCTTTTGGGAATGGCGGCCTTGGGAGATATCGGGAAACATTTTCCGGACACCGATGCGGCTTTTAAGGATATATCCAGTCTTGTGTTGCTCAAGCGGGTGAAGGCCATGATCGATGCCAAAGGCATTGGGCTTTCCAATATCGATGTGACCGTGATGATGGAAAAACCGAAACTTGCGCCTTATGCCTCAAAGATCGCTTCCAATATCGCCTGCGCGCTGGATATCGAAGAATCAGCCGTCAGCGTCAAAGCCAAAACCAATGAAGGCATGGGGTTTATCGGCCGAGGGGAAGGGGTTGCCGTGTTAGCGTTAGTCACGGGTTCGGAAAGGATGAGTGATGTCTGAGCGTATTCGAGTGAGATTCGCCCCGTCGCCGACCGGCGAGTTACACGTCGGCAACGCGCGGACGGCGCTTTTTAACTGGATGTTCGCCCGTCATGAGGGCGGTAAATTTGTGCTGCGCATCGAAGATACAGACGAAACGCGCAGCGCCCTGTCATATCAGGTCAATCTGCTCGACGATCTGACATGGCTTGGGATTTCTTGGGACGAAGGCCCGGACAAAGGCGGGGATTTCGGCCCGTATCGGCAAAGTGAGCGGCTGGATATTTATGCCGAGCATCTTAAAACCTTGATTGCCGCCGATTTGGTCTATCCTTGTTACTGTACCGAAGAAGAACTCGAGGAAGAAAGGCAGACGCTGATCTTGAGCAAGCGCATGCCGCGCTATATGGGAAAGTGCCGCAACCTGAGTCCCGCGGAGCGAAATCGGCTTGAGGCCTTGGGTCGGGTGCCCGCGTGGCGTTTTAAAGTGCCTCAGACGACCATAGCCTTCACCGATTTGATCCGGGGGCCGATGAAATTTGAGGGCGAGGCGATGGGCGATTTCATCATCGTTCGCTCCAACGGGATGCCGGCTTATAATTTTGCCGTCGTCATCGATGATCATTTGATGAGGATCACGCACGTCATCCGCGGAGAGGATCATTTATCCAACACTGCCTTGCAGATCATGCTTTACCGCGCTTTTGGCTTTGAACCGCCGACGTTTGCGCACCACTGTTTGATTCTTGGTAAAGATCACGCCAAACTCAGCAAACGTCACGGCGCTGTGTCCGTGGGAGAATTCCGCAGGCAAGGCTTTCTCCCGGAAGCTTTGATGAACTATCTTGGGCTTTTAGGCAGTTCATTTGCGGAAGCAAAGGAAGTTCTGGCACGTCAAGAAATGGTCGCCGCATTTTCTTTGGATCGGGCCTCCAAGAGTGGAGCGGTTTTTGATGAAGACAAGCTTCGTTGGCTCAATGCCATTTATATCCGCAACACCTCTCTGGATGATCTGACCGATCGCCTCAAACCTTTCTTGAGCGCGGCGGGCTATCACCCGGAGGATTTGGATCCGGCATGGCTCAGGAGTGTCATTGAAGTGGTCAAAGACGAGCTTGTGACCCTGATGGATATTGGAGCCTCTGTAGAGATTTTCTTCGATGACCGGTATACGATCTCGGCGGAAGCAAAGGCCTTGATCCATTCAGGGGCCGGACGAAAGGCCATTGAGGCTTTCGCCGAGTATTTGCCCGGTGCGGCGGGATCCGCGCGTGAAATTTACACGGCTGCGATTCAGTACGCCCGGGAAAAGTCGGGCCTGAAAGGGCGTGATCTCTTCCTGCCACTTCGTGCGGCGCTGACGGGTCAGGTTAAGGGGCCTGAACTGGACCGTGTGTTTGCCGTCTTGGGACCGTCGTCCGCCATGAAACGTTTGGGGCAGGTGCTGAGGTGAACAATACCTTTGGAAAAAATTCATCTGCTTTTTTAAGTCGTCCCCGGCAATGGATGTTGGGGTTGTCGTTATGAAAAAAGTCATTTCAATCTGTCTTCTTTCCTGTTCGCTCGCTTTGTCGCTTCTTGCGGATCCCGCGATCTCAGACGACCGGTCTTCCGCAGAGCTAAAAAAATTTTTAGGCGAGTTAAAGCATCAATGCTCGGCGCTGGGGTGGAAGGATATCGAACCCGGCGCAATCGCTTGGGAGTATCACCGGACGACCCAGGAAAAACATCCGCTGATTTTTACTCAGTTTGGTAAAGTCTCGGGAGGTTGCATTTTGTTCTTGGGCGGTGTCCATGGCGATGAATTGCCTTCCGTTTATCTCATGTTTCGGCTTGCGCAATCCCTTCGAGAGCATCCCGAGACGGCCAAAGAGGCATGCATTGTGATCGCGCCGCTTGTCAATCCAGATGGATTCTTGAAACACAGGCCGACCAGAGTGAATGCAAACGGCGTGGATATCAATCGCAATTTCCCGACCAAGCGATGGCATCTGGATGCCTTTCGCCACTGGGAGGCGAAAGGCAAGAAAAATCCCAGGTATTATCCCGGCCCGTCTCCCGCTTCCGAACAGGAGACGCTGTTTCAAATGGCGTTGATCAAGCGGTTCAAACCGCAGAAAATTCTCAGTGTCCATTCCCCTTTGAATTTTTTTGACTATGACGGACCGTCGGCGGATCTGAATTCTTTTGAAAAGTGGATGGAGAAAATTTGCAAGGAATCCAACCATCCGCTTAAAAAATTCGGCTACTATCCGGGGTCTTTGGGCAATTACGCAGGGCATGAGCACAACATTTTTACGCTGACATTGGAACTGCCGACATCCGACCCCAGCCGGGGAGGTGAGTATTTCGAAAAGTTCCAGCCGGCCTTTGTCAAATTCATCCGTCTGCCGGTGGTCGGTACACCCCCTTATGCAAGGCTGGGAAAACGTGTGAAGGCCAACTGACGGTCGGCAGACAAGTGGCGTTCATCATGAATAGCGATCGGTCAAAAGGAAATTTCGATACAGACGCGGCAAAATGGGATGAACATCCCGGCCGTGTGAAATTGGCTCACGACATTGCACGGAAGATTGTTCAAGAAGTTGGGCTTACCCCCGATATGGATCTTCTGGACTTCGGATGTGGGACGGGCCTTGTGACGCTGGCCCTGCTGCCGTTTGTCCGGTCCATCACCGGTGTGGACGGTTCAAGGGGCATGCTGGACGTCTTGAACAGAAAAATTTCCGAACGCGGCCTTTCCAACATTAACACCAGCTATCTGGATTTCGATCAGGGCGGTGTCCTGTCCGGCCTTTATCATCTTGTCGTCAGCAGCATGACATTGCATCATATCCGGGAAATCGGTCCGCTTCTGAAACAGTTTCATGATATTCTGCACCCGTCTGGAAGATTATGCGTCGCCGATCTGGATGAAGATGGCGGGCGCTTTCACGAATCCAACGACGGGGTTTTTCATTTCGGCTTCAATCGCGAGAGGCTTGCCCGACAATTTGAAGAGGCGGGCTTTTCCTGTATCCAAACGACCTGCGTGGCGCAAATCGAAAAACCGGTTGCCGAGGGCATGAGGCAACACTTTACGATTTTTCTGATGACCGCAACACGATGATTGGAAATGATCGGCGTCCCGTCAGGGAAAGCGCCGCCCGGAAGGGGGGACGGCATTTTGGCTTCACGTTGTTCCACGTCTGTTTTGATGAGTCGTCCGTGGCCCCCCGCCTGAAGGTTGAATAAAAGGCCGCCATCAGGTCGCGCTTCGCCCACTTGCCCACCGGCCGGGAATCGGAAAGAAGAAAGCGGGTTTCTCCGTAGAAAAAATGTCAGGTGAGACCGATTACGTGATCGTCGGTGGTGAGTCCGCTCAGAGCGGTTTCACAGACGCTGAGTGCGACCGGATCGGTATCAAGTCAAAGGTTGTAGAAGTCAACAGGCCGAAGAAGGCCGGGGCTTTGCCTTGCGCAAAGGCCGGATTGTATTCCGGGGGATTCAGCCAAGGATTTTCCAAAATCAAAACTTTATCGTTTTTACGGTATTTTTGGGAGTTGCCTGAAGATAGCTCAGGGCGCGCGGACTTGGGGGCAGTGAATGAGTGCTGTATCGATGGATTCGGTACCCTCGGCCTTGTTGTCGTCATTTTTTATTTCAACGCTGATGTCCGCTCTGTCGTCTGATCCATCCAGGGGCAGGCTTTTCGGGGCGACCGGCTGCCAGTTCGTCTATTTATCGAACTCTCAACCAGTTCAAAAGAAAGACAATGACGCAATGGCAGACGTCAAAAGCCTCCCTTTTTGTGGATGGAAAGCTTTTCTAATTCCTATTGGAAATTTATGTGGAAATATGATCTGGTACGGAAACCAAGTCAAGGAGAGAACCTGTTTGAAAAAGGGGAAAACCAGCTTCTTCTGTCAGCATTGTGGGTACATGTCGCCAAAATGGTTGGGGAAATGTCCCTCTTGCAATGGATGGAATTGTTTTGTGGAAGAGCGTGTGCCGGATTCCGACATGGACAGACACGGGGATCTGGTCTTTGACGGCCGACCGGTTTCGATTGACGACGTCCAGGCATCCGAAGGTGAGCGCATGCCCACCGGTCTGGTGGAAATCGACCGAGTTTTGGGGGGCGGCATTGTTGCTGGGTCAGCCGTCTTGATCGGCGGCGAGCCGGGGATCGGAAAGTCCACACTCATGCTGCAGATGATGAAAAATATAGCCGAAAGCGGAAGACCGGTGCTTTACATCTCCGGCGAGGAATCTGCCGCTCAAATCAAGCTGCGTGCCGACCGAATCGCGGCGAAAGTGAAAAATCTTCTATTGCTCATCGAAGTGTCTTTGGAAAAGATTCTCGACCAGATAAAAAAAGTCCAACCGGCCATTGTCGTCGTCGATTCCGTGCAAACCGTTTATTCCGGCGATTTAATGTCGGCCCCCGGGAGCGTCGGCCAAGTGCGGGAGGCTTCGTCGCGGTTGATTTTAGCCGCAAAAAAAACCGCGATCCCCGTTTTTTTGATAGGACATGTCACCAAGGACGGTTCGATCGCCGGGCCTAAAGTCCTTGAGCACATGGTTGATACCGTGTTGTATTTTGAAGGAGATTCCGGTCACGCGTATCGGATCATCCGAAGCATCAAGAATCGGTTTGGGCCGACCAACGAAATCGGTGTTTTTGAGATGCGAGACCGGGGGCTTGTCGAAGTGCCCAACCCTTCCGCCTTCTTTCTGGCGGAGCGTCCGAAAAATGCCCCCGGATCGGCGGTGGTGACGTCTCTGGAAGGAACGCGTCCGATTTTGGTGGAAGTGCAGGCGCTGGTTTCTCCTTCCAATCTAGGGATGCCCCGTCGGACGGCGATCGGCGTCGATCATCATCGTGTTTCCCTTCTGGTTGCGGTTTTGGATAAAATCTGCGATCTGAGGCTTGGTGGATCCGACGTTTTCATCAATGTGGCAGGCGGCGTCCGGGTGGATGAGCCGGCCGCGGATCTGGGCATCGTATCGGCCATGACGTCGAGTTTTCTCAATAGACCCATCGATCCCAAAACGGTGATCCTGGGGGAAGTCGGTCTCACCGGCGAGGTCCGAGCGGTTTCCCAGATGGATATGCGTCTCAAAGAAGCATCCAGAATGGGGTTTACCCGTTCGCTGATTCCGCAAAACAGTTACGCCCATCTGTCCCGTAAAGAAAAAATGGACATCTGCACCATCGGGTCGCTCAAAGAACTCCTCGATAATCTTTTTTAAAAAAATTGCACCAAAAGACGGCGTGACACCTTGACATGGGTGAATTCATGCATAAAATAGCGCCGCTTTGGAAGCAATCATAACTTCATATAAATAGGGAGAAAGGAGAAGAAACAGAATGAAAATCAGACCTTTACAGGATAGGATCATTGTCAAACGGTTGGAAGAGGAAACCAAGACCAAAGGCGGCATTATCATTCCGGATACAGCCAAGGAAAAACCAATCGAGGGAAAAGTCATTGCAGTCGGCAAGGGGAAGGTGACGGAAGACGGAAAGGTTCTCGCACTCGACGTCAAGGTCGGCGATAAAGTTCTGTTCAGCAAATACGGCGGAACGGAAGTGAAGATCGACGGCGAAGAGTATCTCATCATGAGAGAAGACGACATCTTAGGCGTAATCGAAAAATAAGAAACCACTAAGGAGGAATATATAATGGGAGCAAAAATACTTCTTTACGACGAAGAAGCTAGAAAATCGGTTTTGAAGGGCGTCAACACCCTGGCCGATGCTGTGAAAGTCACTCTCGGTCCCAAAGGCCGTAACGTCATCATTGACAAAACTTTCGGTTCACCCACCGTGACCAAAGACGGCGTCACTGTTGCCAAGGAAATCGAGTTGGAAGATAAATTTGAAAATATGGGCGCGCAGATGGTCAAGGAAGTCGCAAGCAAAACCAGTGACGTCGCCGGTGACGGCACCACGACCGCGACCATTTTAGCCCAGGCCATTTATCGCGAAGGCGTCAAAGCCGTTGCGGCGGGCTCCAATCCCATGGACATTAAACGCGGCATTGATAAAGCGGTTGAAACCGTTGTCAAAGAACTTCAGAAAATTAGCAAACCCACCAAAGATCAAAAAGAAATCGCCCAGGTCGGCACCATTTCCGCCA